>CALDHJ010000573.1 GCA_937941555.1 uncultured Granulosicoccaceae bacterium
GTCAGGCCGATGCCGTAGCTCAGCCGCAACCCCGATGCCGAGAAACTGTCGTAGTCGGTGAAGACATTGCCCGCATCGAGAAAGAGGCTCATCCGGGTGCGGCGTGGCGCGAGTGAGTCTTCGCTGTCGCCGCCAATCGGCGGCGGGAAAAGCAGCGCCAAGGTGCCCAGCGCCCTGAAATCCCCACCGGCCGCATCCCCCTGGGAATCCCGCGGACCAAGACTGCGACCGCGAAAGCCACGCACTGAATCGACACCGCCGGCGTAGTAGCGATCAAAAAACGGCAGCGTCTCGAAGGTATCCCCGTATCCCTTGCCGTAATCGGCCTGCACGCCGAGCGACAACACTGTGTCGCCGAACAGCGGCGCATAGGTGTCGAATCCGTAGGTGAGCTTGTAGTGCGGGTAGTCGTGATTGGGCACGCCGCCCTTGAGGTTCAGGCGGTGGATGGTGCCACGGGTCGGGAAGGCCAGCGTGTCACGGGTATCGTGCGAGTAACCGAGCGTCAGGTTCAACCCGGCAAACTGATCACCGTGCTCGGCGAGGAAAGACGTGATCTCATCCGACGAAGCGTCGGTCTCGTCGATCTGGATCGAATCGTATCCCCAGCCAAGTCGAAGCGTCGAATACTCGCTGCGCGGAATGCCGTAGGACGCGCCGAGCCCCCACTGGTTGGCCACCCATTTTGAGGTGGTCTCGACCTCGTCGGTGTCGGTCTTCTTCCAGTTGGCCGACAGTGTGCGGCTGATGCCGTCATCGGTGTAGTAGGGTTCGGTCAGCGAGATGCTGTAGTTCTGAGTTGTGTCAGATCGCGAGAAGCTGAGCTTGACGTTGTTGCCCGATCCGAAAGCGCTGTGCACATCGAGATTCAACGCAAACTGCGCACCGTTCGACCCGTAGCCAACCGACGCACTGAAGGTACCCGGTCCCCCTTCCGTGACGTTCACCTGCACATCCAGCAAATCGTCGCGGCCTGCGACCCGGTCGGATCGGATACCCACCGCGTCGACAAACGGCAGGCGCTGGATTCGCTCGCGCGACCGGCGCAGCAACACCGGCGAAAACAGGCTGCCTTCCACTATCCGCATTTCGCGACGGTACACGGCGTCGCGGTTGCTGACATTGCCCGAAAATTCGATGCGGCGGATGTAGAAACGCTGGCCGCCGGAGACGATGAAATTCAGGTCGACCGTGCGTGCCGTGTCGTCTTCTTCGGTCGAGATCGAAATATCGGGGAAGGCGTAGCCGTCTTCACCGAGGCGCGCGCCGATGGCCTCCTGACTGGCGCTGATTTCGCGGCGCGAGAAAATGTCGCCGCTCGCAACGGTGATCGCCTCGAGCAGGTCCTCACGCGGCACGCGGAAATCACCACCGAGGCGCACGGCACCCAGGGTGTAGATCGGGCCTTCGTCGACAGTGACAGTAATGAACACGTCTTCGGGGTTCTCCCCGAGTGACACCTGCGTCGACACGACGTTGAACTTGAGATAACCGCGGTCGCGGTAGAACGCGTCGAGGCGTTCGATGTCACCGTCGAGGGTGGCCTTGTTGTAGCGGTCACGGGTGCTGAAGGGGTTCCAGGGCCGCGCCCGGTGCTCGAACAACGCGAGCAAGGTGTCTTCGTCGTAGGCACGGTTGCCAACGATATGGATATCGCGAATCTCGGCACGTACCCCTTCGACAACGGTGATCGCAACCTCGACCTCGTTTTTGTTCAGCTCGACGATTTGCGTGTCGACATCGAGGCTGTAATAGCCCTGATCAAAGTAGACCTCACGGATCTCACGGTCGACGGCATCGAGCGTCGAGCGGTTGAGCAGCCTGCCGCGCACGAGCCCGATGTCACGCATGCGGTCGCGCAAGGTGTCAGCGGGAATGGCTTTATTGCCTTCGATGGAGAATTCAGCAATCGCGGGACGTTCGTCGACAACGACGACCAGGTTGCTGCCATCGCGGCGCAAACTGACGTTATCGAAAAGCCCGGACGCAAACACATCGCGAATGATCCGCCCGGTGTCGCGATCCAGATCGATCTGATCGCCCTCTTGCACCGTCACGTAGTTGAGCACCGTGCCATCGCTGACACGGGTATTGCCCTCGATGTCAATGCGATCAACGCGCATGGTTTCCGCTTGCACCGCAAGCGCGACGCTGAACAACGTGAGCGCCGCCAGCACGCGGGCAAGCTGTCTTGTCATGTTAGTGCTCTATCCCACAGGATGCGTCAGTCGACCCTTTGCCACTGACTGCAGACAGTTTAGAAGATATGACAGGGGCCGCAAAACGCATGCGGCGAGTTCGACGGGCCAGGCTGGGCGGTTTTTCCGCCAGGTGTCGCGCAAGCGAGACAGTGAGAGATGTCTGCGCCGCACTGCTCGCGGCAACTCATCGCCTGTTCGGCCCGGGGACACGCTGTAGACGGTGCGATGGCGCAGCCCAATCGCGGTTGTGCGACTGCGGGAGTCAGCCCAGCAATCGCAGAATGTCGTTGTAGAAGGCCAGGCACATCAGTCCCGCCAACAGCGCGAGGCCGATCTGTTGCCCGAACAACTGCGTGCGTTCCGACAACGGAGAGCCCTTGACCACTTCGATCGCGAAGAACAGCAAATGCCCGCCGTCCAGCACCGGCACCGGCAGGAGATTCAGTACTGCCAGGCTAACGCTTATCAGCGCGATGAATTTCAGGTAGTGGTCGATGCCGACACTCGCTGATTCACCGGCAAACTGCGCGATGGTAAGCGGCCCGCTGACGTTCTCGAGCGCCGCCTGGCCGGTGATCAGCTTGCCGATCATCTGGACGGTCAGTGAGGTCATGTGCCAGGTCTGCGCCACTGCACTGCTTGCCGCTTCGAGCGGTCCGCGGCGATCCACCGTCTGCAGCGCATCGATCGCCTGCAGATAAGCCTCGTCTGCCTTGGCGGACGCGCCGATAAACCCGTAGCGGGCATCGCCCTCACCCTTCACCCCGGGTATGAGCGTGAGTTCCGCAGTCGCGTTGTCACGTTCAATTTGCAATCGCAGCGGTTCACCCGGATTTCCGCGAATGTGCTGAACCCAGTCGCTCCAAGTGGTCACAGCGGCTCCGTCGACCGCGACGATCCGGTCACCAGAGCGAAGGCCCGCCGAGGCCGCGGCCTCACCGGGACTGACCACATCAATCACGGGTGCAAGCGGCGGCAACCAGGCACGCAGGCCCGCGTCGGCAACAATGTCGGTGCCGTTCTCGAGCGCGCCTCGCGCGTCCACGGACAGCGCAATCTCGGATGTTGTGCCGTCGGCATCGCGAACGAGCAAGGGCACGGGTTGATCAGGCGACGCCAGCACACTGTCGAGCATCGCCAACCGAACACTCTCCCAGCTCGCGGTGTCTCGACCTCCGACCCCGATGATTTCACTGCCGGCAACAACTCCAGCTCGTTCGGCAGACGACCCCGCAACCGGGGTATCCATACGAGGTGCCAGGCCGGAGATGCCGATCACGAACATCAGCCAGTAAGCTGCAATGGCGAGGAGGAAATTCGCGATGGGTCCGGCCGCGACAATGGCAATGCGGGTCCAGACAGACTGGCGATTGAAGGCGCGATCCACATCTTCCGGCGCAACGTCACCTTCGCGCTCGTCGAGCATCTTCACATACCCACCGAGCGGCACCATCGCCACCACATACTCTGTGCCGTCGGCGCCTGTGCGTTTCCAGATCGGGCGGCCGAAGCCAACAGCAAACCGCAGCACTTTCACACCCAGTGTGCGCGCCGTCCAGAAGTGGCCGTATTCGTGGATGGCAACGAGAATGCCGAGCGCCACGACAAACGCCAGGACGTAGAACAGGGTACTGCCAATCATGAAGTCACCATCGGGCGTTTGAGGACCTGATCGTGCGCCACGCGGCGCGCACAGGCGTCTGCGTCGAGCACAGCGTCCAGGGTTCGTGCCGCTTGCGAAGCAACACTGTTCAGGGTGTGATCCACAACATCCATCAAGGTTCGAAATCCGATCTGGCGCTCGAGAAAAGCCTGCACGGCGACCTCGTTCGCCGCGTTGAGGATCGCGGTTGCCGTGCCGCCCGTTGCAGCCGCATCGCGCGCCAGGCGCAGCGCCGGAAAACGCCCTGTGTCGGGGGCCTCAAAATCCAACCGCGAGAGCGCGACAAGGTCGAGCGGCTTGGCACCGCTGTCTATGCGCTCAGGCCACCCGAGTGCGTGTGCGATCGGGATACGCATGTCGGGCTCGCCAAGCTGCGCGAGCAAGGAGCCATCGACATAGCGCACCAGCGAGTGAATGGTGCTTTGCGGGTGCACCACCACTTCCACGCGGTCTACCGGTAGATCGAACAGAAAACAGGCCTCGACAACTTCGAGCCCCTTGTTCATCAGGCTCGCCGAATCGATGGAGATCTTTCGGCCCATCTGCCACCGCGGGTGAGCGAGCGCCTGCTCCGGTGTGACGTGATCGAGTTGTGCGGTTGACCAGGTGCGAAACGGACCGCCGGACGCGGTCAGGACGATGCTCGACACGCCGTCTTGCCTGACGCCGCTCGCATCTTGCGGTAGGCACTGAAAAATGGCGTTGTGTTCGCTATCGATCGGCAAAAGCGTGGCCCCGCACCGCTCGACTTCATCGAGCAGCAGACGCCCAGTCATGACAAGCGCTTCTTTGTTAGCGAGCAGAATGCGCTTGCCAGCCCGCACGGCAGCCAGAGTCGGTGCGAGACCGGCCGCACCGGTAATGGCCGACATCACACACTGTGCATCCGGGTGGGTCGCGACCACCAACTGCCCCGCCTCGCCGCTGAGCACGTCTGTGCGCAGACCCTCCTCGCGCAACGCACGCTGTAACCGCCCCGCGGCCTGTTCGTCACTGAGTGCAACGACCTCGGGTTGAAACCGTCGGCACAGCACCAACATGTCATCCGCCCTACGACCGGCGCCGAGTGCGACGACCCGGTATCGATCCGGGTGCCGCGAAACCACATCAAGGGTGCTGCTACCAATGGAGCCGGTCGCTCCGAGAACACTGACGCCTATGGCACCGTCGCGATTCACGGCAACACGGCCGGACAGAGCGCAATGAACACCGGCACCGAGGCGAGCAGGCTGTCAATTCGATCGAGCACGCCGCCGTGTCCGGGCAGGATCCAACCGCTATCTTTGACGCCTGCCGTGCGCTTGAGCGTGCTCTCGAACAAATCACCGCTCACCGAGAACAACGCGGCCACCAGAGACGCAACGACCCATGCCGTCGGATTGGCAGCCGCGATATCGAATAGCGGCAACACTGCGATGGCGAGGACCAGCACCGCAAACAGCCCACCGAAGAGCCCCTCAATCGATTTCCCGGGGCTCAACCGGGGTGCGAGCTTGCGGCGCCCGAAACGCTTGCCCGAAAAATAGGCGCCTATGTCAGCCGCCCAGGCAATCGCAAGCACATACAACAACAGCCATGCGCCCGATGCATGCAGCAGATTGACCAGCACGCAAACGATTACCAGCAGGACGCACACTGCAACCCCGCTCCAGCGAGTGGGTGCAACCGGCAAGCCGTTTCGTTCCGCCCAGACAAGCCAGGCAACGAGGCCGATCCACAACAACAGCGCCCCACGAGCCAGCCACAAAGCCGAATCGGAGCCAATGGACTGCATAGCCAGAAATGCCAAGCCTGTTACCGCGGCCGCGCACAACCAACTAGTCACAGGTGGTAGCTTCTGCAAGCGCGCGCACTCCTGCGCCGCAAACAGGCAGACCACAGCCAACAGAACCGTAAGGTAGAAAGGCGGCCAGAAAAACACCGCTGACGCCAGGACAACGACCAGAACCAGTGCGGTAATTATGCGTTGTCTAAGCACCGCCGACGGCCTCGACCTGTTCGCCGGTCTGTCCGAACCGACGTTGCACGCGATTGAATCGGATGACGGCGTGTTCAAACGCGTCGGCGTCGAAGTCCGGCCACATCACATCGGTAAAGACCAGCTCGGTGTACGCGAGCTGCCAGATCAGAAAATTGGAGATCCGCACTTCGCCGCCGGTTCGGATGAAGAGGTCCGGCTCCGGCACATCGCTCAAACTCAGTTGCGACGCAAAGAGCTCGGTATCAATGGATGCCGCATCCAACTCACCGGTCTGCACTTGGTTCGCCAGCGCTTTCGCAGCCTGCACGATGTCCCAACGTCCGCCGTAGTTGACCGCGATGTGCAGATTCAACTTGGTCCCGGCAGCCGTATCTGCGACAGCTTGCGCCATCGCTTGTTGCAAGGCCGGGGAAAAGCGCGACAGATCGCCGGCAAAACGCAGCCGAACGCCGTGTTTGACAAGGTCTTTGACTTCGTTGCGAAGCGCGCGCAGGAATAAGGTCATCAGCAGATTGACCTCTTCTTCCGGGCGCGACCAGTTTTCGCTGCTGAAAGCAAAGAGCGTGAGGTTGGGGATCCCCCCTCTCACGCAGTACTCGACTGCCGCACGGGCGGCGCGGGCACCACGACGGTGACCGAAAGCACGCGGCTTTCCCCGGCTCTTGGCCCAACGCCCATTGCCGTCCATCACGATGGCAACGTGTTGTGGCATGGTGAGTGGAGACGAGCCAGCGACCTGTGTCATCGGGTTCTGATCCTTGCGGATTGGGCCTCGCAACGCATGAGCGTCACACTTCCATCAGGTCTTTTTCTTTTTCTGCCAGGGCCGCGTCGACTTCTTTGACAAAGCGGTCGGTAAGGGTTTGGACATCGGCTTCCGAGCGCCTCAGCTCGTCCTCCGAAATTTCCTTTTCTTTTTCGAGCTCTTTGAGATCGCTGTTGGCGTCGCGCCGGATGTTGCGCACGGCCACCTTGCCGCCCTCTGCCACGGCGCGGACAACCTTGACGAGGTCTCGGCGCCGCTCTTCAGTCAGGGGCGGGAGCGGGATGCGAATCGACGTGCCGGCGGTGTTGGGGTTGAGCCCCAGATCAGAGTCGATGATCGCCTTCTCTACAGCCGACACCATGGTTTTTTCCCATGGGTTCACCAACAACGTGCGCGCATCTTCAACGGACACATTGGCAACCTGATTGAGGGGCGTCTCAGCGCCGTAGTATTCGACCACGAGGCCATCGAGAAGGCTCGCGTGCGCGCGGCCGGTTCGAATGCGTGTGAATTCCTTCTTCAACGCCACAATGGACTTCGCCATGCGCGTTTCGGCATCCTGGAGAATGTCGTCAATCATCGCTGAGTTACCTGACTGTTGTACCGACTGTGCCGCCACAGACTACCCGGATCATCTCGCCGGGTGTGTTCAAGTTGAAGACACGGAGCGGGATCTCGTTGTCCCGACACATTACCAGTGCGGTGGTGTCCATCACGCCGAGCTTGCGGTTGATGGCGTCATCGTAAGCGAGCTCGTCAAACAGCACCGCGTCGGGGTTGCGCATCGGATCGGAATCGTAGAT
>CALDHJ010000574.1 GCA_937941555.1 uncultured Granulosicoccaceae bacterium
ACGTGCTCATGCCCACGCTGGCCGCATCACTATCGGTGCCGCCGCGGTGGCGGATGGCGTCGCCCTTGGTAACCGATTCGACCTTGATGATGTCGGCGCCCAGCAGGCCCAGATAGTAGGCGCAGGCGGGGCCAGCCAACACGTGGGTGAAATCAACGACCAGCAGCCCGGTGAAGGGGTGAGACTTCGACATTGGCTCCTCACATTGTTTCGGAATTGCGATCCCATTCCGGTTTTACCCTGCAATCTACTGCTGGATCGTTGCAATAAGCGATAGCGGATGCACAATATCCGGTTTAAACTGACTCGTTCAAGATCGCGGTTCGCTCGCGTCTGAAGCACACATTCTGGAGGAAACCCATGACCGTAATGAAGAAAGTTGCCACCGGCGTCGCCGCGGGCATCGCCATGCTCGTCAGCGCAACCGCAGCAGCCGACTACCCCGAAAAGCCCGTCAAGATCATGGTCGGCTTCTCGGCTGGCGGTGGTACCGACACCACGGCTCGCGGCTTTGCGTCCTACGTCCACGAAGCCCCGTCCATGAACGGCATGCCCGCGTTCATCGTCAATCTGCCCGGCGCCTCTGGCCAGAAAGCCGCCAAAGCGGTACTCGACGAAGACGCTGACGGCTACACCTTGTACATGATCAACATCGGCACCTTCATCGCAGGCGAACTCGCCAAGGGTGATGAGCGTCCGTACCACATCCCCGACGACTTCGTGAACCTCGGTTGCGCGTCCCAGCTGGTGACCTCCCTGCAGGTGCACACCTCGAACGGCGCCACCAACGTGGAAGAGTACGTTGCCGCAGCCAAAGCATCCGGCAAGGAAATCACCTGGGGCACCTCGGGCGCAGCGACCATGCACGCGACCATCGGCCACATCTTCTTCGACACCCACGGCATCCCGCACAAGAAAGTCCCCTTCAAAGGCGGCTCCAAAGCACGTGCGGCGCTGGTGTCTCAGTCGGTTGAAGCGGTCTTCGGTGGCGTGAACACGGTTGTCGGTTTTGAAGACGACATCCGCGCGCTGGCGTCAGCCGGTGCCGAGCGTGACCCGATGGCACCTGATCTGATGACCTTCAAGGAGCAGGGCACCGACGGCATCGACTTCACCGGTCTGATGTGCCTGTTCGGCGCAGCGGGTACCCCGGATGAAGTGAAGGCAGACGTCGGCGCGGCCATCGAGCACATCGCGGGCCTCACGGGCTACCAGAAGTACATGGGCAAGAACGATCTCGCATCGTTCTACACCGATGCGGCAGCAGCCACAGCAGCACAGGACACCATGTTTGACGTCATGGGTCCGGTCGTCGCGGAAATCATCGCAAACCAGTAAGTTTGCGGTAGCGTTTCGCATGACCCCAAGGCAAGCCCAACCGGGCTTGCCTTTTTGTATTCTGCGTCAGACGACAGAACCGCTGGCGTTCGGCGCAGAAGCTTGCCCGAAGTCACCGCCGTGTGGTGGTGGCAGCCGGGGCAATGGCCAGGCTTGCAAGAACATGACAGGAACCGCACATGGACAGTCTTGAGTACAAGACCAAACTGGAATACGTCGTGGGCGCCGTCGTCCTGTTGGTGGGACTCTTCTTCATCTTCCAGGCCTTCACGATCGAGACGTCTCGCGAGTCGGTCGGACCACGCACCTTGCCGATGATGCTGGCGGTGTCGTTGGTGATCGGCGGACTGTGGCTCGGGCTCAGAGCCTTTCTCGGCAAGGCGGGTGAGATCAAGGACGGCTACGGCTTTCTCGAAAGCGACAGCAAGCGCATTTTGCTGGTTGTGGCCTGCGGTGTGTTGTTCGTCGCCGCTTTCTGGGCGTTCGGTTATTTCACTGCGCTGATCGTGACCCTGATCGCCATGCTCCTGACCTTTGGCGTGCGCAACTGGATCGCCATGCTCATCGGCGCCGTTGTGTTGGCCTTCATTTTTCAGTGGGTGTTCATGGGCGTCATGCTGCTGAACGACCCCGCGGGCGCGATCGTCGACATGCGCCCTTACACCAATTGGATAACCGGAGCGAAATAGGTGCAAAACCAGTGTGCTGGCGTCGAGACCTTTTTCGACTCACTCGGATTTCTGTCCATCTTCTTTGACATCACCTGCGGGTTTGTCATTCTGTTCAACGACCCCTACGCGATTCTGTTCGTCGTGTTGGCGGCCTTTGTGGGCATTGTCTTCGGGGCGTTGCCGGGCCTCACGGCAGCCGCGGCCATCGCGATGATGCTGCCGATTCTGATCGCCTACAACGACGAGATCGGCGGCCTTGCGGGCCTGGCGTTTCTCTACGTGATCGGAAAGTCCGGGCGCTATGGGGGGTCGATTGCCGCCATCTTGTTCAACACCCCTGGCACCGCGGCGTCCGCCGCGACCATGCAAGACGGCTACCCCATGACGCAAAAAGGGCAGGCCGGCAAAGCCCTCAAGACGGCAACCGTGGCCTCCGCCTACGGTGACTACTTCGGCGAGATCGTGTTGATTTTCGGGGCCGTGTCGATCGCGGCCTTCACGCGGCAGTTCGGGCCACCCGAAAATTTCGCGATCTACCTGATGGCTTTCGTCGTCATCGGCTCGGTGGTCAGCGACAGCATCATCAAAGGCATCATCTCGACCCTGTTCGGCGCGGTGATCGGCCTGATCGGGGAAGACATCATCACCGGGCAATTCAAGATGACCATGGGCATCGATGAATTGGAATCCGGCATGGCGCTGGTGCCGCTGCTGATCGGTGTGTTCGTGATTTCGGAAGTCATCATCCAGGCCGAGAAAGCGGCCAAGGTGAAGATAACCAAGATTGCGAGCGACAAGCTCGATGATCCCTCCGCGCACTACTTCACCTGGCCCGAGTTCAAGCGCTGTGTGCCGCTCATGTTTCGCTCCTCGATCTACGGCTCGCTGATCGGCATGATGCCCGGCCTCGGTTCGTCGGTTGCCTGCTTTGTCGCCTACGGCGAAGAGAAGCGCAAAGCCAAGAACAAGGAAGAGTGGGGCACCGGCATCGTCGAAGGCATCGCGGCACCGGAATCGGCCAACAACGCGGTCTCCGGCCCGTCGATGATTCCGCTGCTGACGCTCGGTATCCCGGGCTCGACCATCGCGGCCGTGTTGATCGGCATGTTCCTCGTCAACGGCCTGCAGCCGGGGCCGAGCATCTTTGCCTCCGAGCCGCCACTCTTCATGGGCGGGCAACTGATCAGCCCGCGTGAATTCATCTTCGGCGTGTTCGCAGCGGGCCTGATCGGCATCGCGTGCTACGCGCTGATCGGGTATTTCGCGGCGCCGCTCATCGGGCGAGCCATTGCGATCTTGCCGACGCAATACCTCTACCCGTTCATCTTCATGACAGCACTCGCGGCGAGTTACTCCTCGCGCGCGTCCATATGGGACGTGGGTTTCGCGTTGTTGTTTGGTGTGATCGGCTACGCGATGCGGCGCACGAATTTTTCCGCAGCCGCTTTCATCATCGCTTTCGTCTTGACCTCCAGCATGGAAGAGGCGTTTCGCCAATCGATGATCATCTCGGACAAGGGCTTCCTCATTTTCACGAGCTTTGAATACCAGGGCAAATTCTCCTACGCGCCGATCTTCCTGATCATTGGAGCCGCGGTGGTGTTGTTTCGCGCCTGGACCACCTACCGCGCGCGCAAGATCGACAACGCGGCCTGATTCGCCATGGCCGCGTTTGACCTCCGATACCTGCCGATCTTCGCGTTTGGGTTGATCGGCGGCGTCGCGGCCTACGCGCTGGGGCTGCCGATGCCGTTCATGCTCGGCGGCATCGTCGGGGCCGCGGGCTTCGTGCTCTGGTACGAGCGCGAGGACAAGCGCCTGCCCAAGCTCTCGCGCTGGGTGCGCCTGGTGTTCATGTCGATCATCGGGGCGATGATCGGCTCGCGCTTCACACCCGAGCTGCTGCCCTTGCTGCCGCAGTTCTGGGTGTCGGGCCTCGCGCTCGTGCCCTTCATCCTGCTCGCACACGGCGGCAGCTACGCGATCATGCGCGGCCTTGGCCGCTACGACAAACGCGACGCCTATTTTGCCGCCTTGCCCGGCGGCATCATCGATTCGGCCGCACTCGCCGAGGAAGCGGGCGCCGACCTGCGCGTCGTCACCTCACAACACTTCATCCGCATCATCCTCGTCGTGGTCTCGGTGCCGTTGCTCTTTCTCTTTGTCGAAGGCGAGGCCGTCGGGTCGCTTGGCGGCGAATCGCTCGCGACATCCGATTACAAACTGACCGACGTGGCCCTGCTCGTCGCCATCGCCATGGTCGGCCTGATGATCGGTCAGCGCACCAAGCTGCCGGTGTCCCACATGCTTGGCCCGTTGCTGCTGGCGCTGGTGTTGTCAGTGAGCGGTGTCGTCGAGATCAAGATACCGGGCTGGCTCGGGCACTCTGCGCAATACATGGTTGGCACCGCGCTCGGCGCGCAGTTTTCGGGCATTTCCCGGCGGCAGCTGGCGCGCGGGCTGCGCATGGGGTTGTTGTCCGGCGTGTACATGTTGGGGCTTGCTGCATCCTTCGCGTACGTGCTGGTGCAGCTCGTTCCCGCCAATTTCGGCGCCCTGTTCATCAGTTTCGCGGCGGGGGGGTTGGCCGAGATGAGTCTGATCGCGCTGTCGCTGAACTTCAACCCGATCGTCGTTGCGCTGCACCATTTGGTCCGAATACTATTGACCGTCTACGTCGGCCGATACCTGTCGATCCACGTGTTCAAACTGATGCCGAAACGCTGATCCGTTCACCGTACCCGTTCACGACAACCCCGCCACGCGGCCGCTGCGCCGTCGCCACAGGAACCGCCCCATGACCGCTGAGCTGACCCTGCCAACAGACAAGATACAAGCCCGTGTCGACGGTTCTGCGGGCCACATCGTGTTCAACAACCCCGAGCGCTACAACGCCGTCTCACTCGAGATGTGGGACGCGGTTGATATTGCGCTGAACGCCTTTCGCGACGACGATCAGGTGCGCGTGGTCATCCTCTCGGGCGCGGGCGGCAAGGCCTTCGTCTCGGGCGCGGACATCTCCAAATTCGAAAAAGAGCGCGGCTCCAAAGACGCAACCGAACACTACAACGCGCGGCTCAAGGTCGTGTACGACACCATCGAGCACTTCCCCAAACCCACCATCGCCATGATCAACGGCCACTGCATCGGCGGCGGGCTGAACCTCGCCACCTGCACCGATTTTCGGGTCGCGTCCGGCAAATCACGCTTCTCGATGCCCGCGGCCAAGCTCGCACTTGGCTACCCCTTCGACGCCATCCGCCGGCTCGTCAACGCCGTCGGTGCGGCCAACGCCAAACAGATGATGTTCACGGCCAAAGCGATTGACGCCGAAGCGGCGCTGCGCGTGGGCCTGGTGCAAGACGTGGTGGAGGAAGCAGACCTCGAAAGCCGCGTCACCGAGCTTAGCCACACCATCGCCGGCAACGCACCGCTGACGATACAAGCGATGAAATTCATCGCCACCCAGGTCATGCACCCCGACCCCGCCGCGCGCGACCTCGCACGCTGCGACGAAATGGTCGCCGCCTGCTTCGCCTCAGAAGACTACAAAGAAGGCCGCCGTGCCTTCATGGAAAAACGCAAACCCGACTTCCAGGGCAAGTAGACTCGCAAAGGCCTGTGGGAGCTCGATCCTCGCACAGCGAGATCGAGCGATAGCCGTACCCCAGCGCCAATCGTCAGCCTCACCCTGTGGGAGCTTGGTCCTTGCGCAGCAAGACCGAGCGATCGCAAAAACACTAAAGCG
>CALDHJ010000575.1 GCA_937941555.1 uncultured Granulosicoccaceae bacterium
CATAAATTTTCCAGAATACCCGTCTTTGCAAAAACCATAGACGAGGTAACCGGTTACGTTTTACGACGGGATCTGCTCTCAGCCTTGCTCGATGGTGACGGCGAGGAGCCACTCAGCACCATCAAACGGGAACTCACAGCCGTCAAGCAGGACTTCCCTATTCCGGATCTGTTTACGCACTTCACCGAAAAACGCGAACACATTGCAATGGTGCTGGACGGTTTTGGCGGAATGGCCGGCATCGTCACCATGGAAGACGTCATCGAGACCTTGCTCGGACTTGAGATAGTTGATGAGATGGACAGTGATGTAGACATGCAGGCGCTTGCCCGCGAGCAATGGAGAAAACGCGCTCAAAAAATCGGCATCGTTGACAGCTAGACTCACTGCCCGGCCCGGCCTGTTTGACAAACCGGGCTGAGCGGTCTCCTCCGTTGCTATCCCGGAGGTCTACTCCATCGGTCCGCCAGCGTCTTTCCAGTCACCAATACCGCCGATATTGGTCACAGACTGATACCCCATATCCTTGAGGGTCTTGCCACACAAAGCTGCCTGTCCTCCAGCACCGCAGACCAGATAGATATCGGCGTCTTTCTGCATGGCCTTGTTATGGAACTGCATGGAATCATCAGCAGCAAATTCCATGAAACCTCGCGGGATACGAACCGCACCGGCTATGGTGCCAGTCTCTTCGATGGCGCTCGAATCCCGCACATCAACAAAGATGGTATTCGCAGCACCGTGCTTTTTTATTGCATCACTTGCTGCAATGCGTTCCACAGCCGCATTGGCTTCGTCAAGATAGTCTTTCGCAGATTTCATGTTCTTCTCTCCAGATTGATAATAACCAAACTATAACAGACCTCGTTCTTCGAGCACGCGTCTCGCGACCCGAAAGCATTCGACGCCCTGAGGCACACCACAATAGATGCTGATGACATGGATAATGGCGCGAATTTCCTCAACGCTGACGCCATTGTTTATCGCGCCATTGACGTGAATCTCCCATTCGGACATTTTGCCCAACGCCCCGATCATGGACAGATTCATCATCGATCGGGTCTTCACATCGATAGTTTCATCGCCCCAGCCGAACCCCCAGCACCAGGCCGTCATCGCCTCCTGGAACGGCCGTGTGAAATCGTCTGCGGCGGCGAGGTTCTTCTCGACGTACTCAGCGCCCAGTGTGGCTTTGCGTTGCGCGAGTCCAGTGTCGAATTGGTTGTCCATGGATGCTCCTTGTTGGCGGTTCAAGCAGGCCAGCGGGACGCGGCCTGATCATGAAAAGGCTCACCGTGGCCCTACCCCCGGGTATTGTCAAACCCGTACCCTGAGCGACAGTGTCAATCGTTCCCACCGCGCTGCCGCGTGTGCAGCCGTGTCACCGCGAGGCAAGCCCGATGACCCGTTCCGACAGACCGCGCCACCGCACGGTCAATTGCAACCCGCACCCTTTTCGACGGGCGCACGGCCATGGGTGAGCTGTTTGACCGCCTGCGCGAAGAGCGCGACGACGCGAGCTTGCGCGAGCGCGCGCTGGCGCACGGCACCGCCTACCTCGAGGGCGTCGATACGCGTTCGGTCTACCCCGGAGACGCGGCGATCGACGGGCTCAGCGCGCTGCGTGAAGCACTGCCCACACACGGCACCAGTGCACACGACATTGTCGACACCTTGCACGCGGTCGGCTCGCCAGCCACCGTTGCGCAACTCGGCGGTCGGTATTTCGGCATGGTCAACGGCGGCGTGCTGCCCGCGGCACTGGCCGCGCGCCTGCTCGGCGATCACTGGGATCAGAACCCCGCGCTCTACGCGCTGTCGCCGACCGTCGCGACCCTCGAAGACGTATGCGAAAACTGGGTGTCCGACCTGCTCGGGCTGCCCGCCGACACGGCGATGGGTCTGGTCAGTGGCAGCTCGCTTGCGATTGTCAGCGCGCTGGCCGCAGCGCGCTGGCGGCTGTTGCAGAACCAGGGCTGGGACGTCAACGCGAGCGGGCTCGGCGGCGCCCCCGCCATCCGCTTGATCACCAGTCGCCACACGCACGGCACCGTCAAGAAAGCCATCGCCATGCTCGGGTTCGGTCTGGATTGTATAGAGTGGGTCGACGTCGACGACCAGGGCCGCCTGAAGCCCGACTGCCTGCCGCCGCTCGACGACAGTTGCCTGCTGATGCTGCAGGCGGGCAATGTGAACTCCGGTGCCTTCGACCCCTTTGAAGCGGTCTGCGAACAGGCCGCCGAAGCCGGTGCCTGGGTCCACGTCGACGGCGCGTTCGGACTCTGGGCCGCGGCCTGCCCGGCGATGAGCGCGCTCACCGAGGGCATGGCGATGGCGACGAGCTGGTCAGCCGACGGGCACAAGACATTGAACACACCCTACGACACCGGCCTGGTGCTGACCCGAGACCGCGACGCACTCGTCAACGCGCTGCAACTCAGTGGCGAATACGTGGTCTGGGGCGATGCCCGCGACAACATGCTCTACACACCCGAGATGTCGCGCCGCGCGCGTGCCGTCGAATTGTGGGCCGCACTCAAGACGCTCGGGCGCAGCGGCGTCGATGAGTTGGTCACATCGCTGCACGACCGCGCAATGCAATTTGCCCAGGAACTGCCGGACGCCGGTTTCGAGGTAATGAACGAGGTGGTCTACAACCAGGTGCTGGTGCGGGCCGACGATGGCGACACCATCGACCGCGTGATCGATGCAGTGCAGCGAAACGGCGTGTGCTGGGTCGGCGGGTCGAGCTGGTTCGGGCAACGCGTCATGCGCATCAGCGTGTGCAACTGGCGCACGACATCAGCGGATGTGAGCCGCAGTGTCGAGGCCATGGCCAGCGCATTGAAACGTATCCGGGGAAACCTGACGCACCTCAGTCCGTGAGGCGCGCGACGCAAAAA
>CALDHJ010000576.1 GCA_937941555.1 uncultured Granulosicoccaceae bacterium
ATCGACACCGGTGCCGATTGGATCGAGCTCAACATGCGCGGGCGTCGGCCGCGAGCGGTCAATTTGCGTACCTCGCCACACCCGGGCTTTCCGACTGATATGCAAGCCCAGTTCTGCGTGCTGAACGCTGTCGCGAGCGGGGTCGGGTCGGTCACCGAGACGGTGTTCGAAAACCGTTTCATGCACATCCAGGAATTGCAGCGGATGGGTGCGGACATGCGCATCGAGGGCAACACCGTGATCGTGTCCGGACAGCGTCGCTTGCAGTCGGCGCCGGTGATGGCGACCGACTTGCGCGCATCGGCGAGCCTGATCGTCGCGGGGCTGGTCGCCGAGGGTGATACGGTGGTGCAGCGCGTGTATCACGTGGACCGCGGTTACGAGCGCATCGAAGACAAATTTACCGGGCTCGGCGCGACCATCCGCCGCACCACCGCCCAAGAGCAGGATTGACGCGTGTTGACGATTGCACTGGCCAAGGGCCGTTTGTTGAAAGAAGTGAATCCGCTGCTTGAGTCTGCGGGCTGTGCGTTGTCGGAAGACCCGGACAGCCACCGCAAGCTCGTGGTCGAAACCGACAACCCCGAGGTGCGCGCGCTGGTGGTGCGCGCCAGTGATGTGCCGGTGTATGTGGAGCACGGTGCGGCTGACATCGGGATCGTCGGCAAGGACACCCTGCTCGAGCACGGGGGGCAGGGGTTGTATGAGCCGCTCGATCTCGGCATTGCGCGGTGCCGACTGAGTGTGGCGGGCACCCCGGGCACATCGTGGTCGAGCGAACGCAACCTGCGCATCGCCACCAAGTACCCACGGCTCGCGATGCGGCACTTCGCCGGTGGTGTCGGCAAGCCGCAACAGATTGAAATCATCAAGCTCTACGGGTCCATGGAGCTCGCGCCGCTGGTCGACTTGGCGGATGTGATAGTCGATCTCGTTGACACCGGCAGCACGCTCACTGCCAACGGACTCGTTGAACTCGAAGAAATCATGCCGATAAGCGCCCGGCTTGTCGTCAACAAAGCCTCTGCAAAACTCAAACACGTGGCAGTCAATCGGTTCGTTGAACAGATTGCAGCTGCTCTTGGCGATACGAACTCATGACACAGCATCAAACCGACGACCTTCGCATTCGCGAACTCAAAGAACTCTCCTCACCGAAGCAGGTGATGGATGAAATCCCCGTGTCGGCGACAGCCGCCGACACGGTGTACGGCGCGCGCCAGGCCATGCGCGGCATCCTCGACGGCACGGACGACCGGCTCGCCGTGGTGGTGGGACCGTGTTCGATTCACGACCCGGCGGCAGCGCGCGAGTACGCAACCCGCCTGGCGACTGTGCAGCAAGAGCTGCAGGACGATCTCCTGATCATCATGCGCGTCTACTTCGAGAAGCCGCGCACCACGGTCGGTTGGAAGGGCCTGATCAACGATCCCGGCATCGACGGCAGTTTCGAGATCAACCACGGGCTGCGCGTAGCGCGTCAGCTGCTGCTCGACATCAACGACATGGAACTGCCGTGCGGCGTCGAGTACCTCGACCTGATCAGCCCGCAGTTCATCGCTGACCTCGTCGCCTGGGGTGCCATCGGGGCGCGCACCACTGAGAGCCAGTCTCACCGCGAGCTGGCAAGTGGATTGTCCTGTCCGGTGGGCTTCAAGAACGGCACGGCCGGAAGCGTGCAGATGGCGGTTGATGCGATCCGCTCGGCGATGCAGCCGCACCATTTTCTCTCCGTGACCAAAGACGGCGGTTCAGCGATCTTTGCCACCACCGGCAACACCGACTGCCACATCATCCTGCGCGGTGGGGTGTATACCAACTATGACGCGGCGAGTGTGGATGACGCCTGCGCGTTGCTGGCCAAGGTGGATCTCGCGCAGCGGGTCATGATCGACTGCAGCCACGCCAACAGCCGCAAGAAACACGCGCGCCAGGTCTACGTGAACCGCGACATTTGCCACCAGGTGGCCGAGGGCGACAGCCGCATCACCGGCGTGATGATCGAGAGCAACCTGGTGGCCGGCAACCAACCCTACCGCGCTGACCGTGAACCCGTTTACGGCCAAAGCATCACCGACGCCTGTGTCGATTGGGATACCACGATCCCGATGTTGCAGCAGCTGGCCGAGGCCGTGCGCACCCGCCGCACCCGGGCCGGAAACCCGACAGACTGACCGAGAATCAAACCCATGAGCCAGTTGACCGACGACCTTCGCATACGCGAACAGCAGGAACTGATTTCCCCGCAGGATCTGCTCGATGCACACCCGCTGAGCAATGCGGCCGCCGAGACCGTGATGCGGTCGCGCCAGGCCACCCGTGACATCCTCGATGGCAAGGACGACCGCCTTGTGGTGGTGGTCGGGCCCTGCTCGATTCACGACCCGGCGGCGGCGCGCGAATATGCCGAGAAGCTGCAGCCCGTCGTACAGGACATGGCAGCGGATCTGCACCTTGTCATGCGGGTCTACTTCGAGAAGCCGCGCACCACAGTTGGCTGGAAAGGCCTGATCAACGACCCGCACCTCGACGAGAGTTTCGACATCAACACCGGGCTCGCCACCGCGCGTTCGTTGCTCAACGACATCAACGGTCTTGGCGTGTCCTGCGGCGTCGAATTTCTCGATCTGATCAGCCCGCAATACATTGCAGACCTCGTGAGCTGGGGCGCGATCGGCGCGCGCACGACCGAGAGCCAATCGCACCGCGAGCTGGCAAGTGGTCTGTCGTGTCCGGTCGGTTTCAAGAACGGCACCGCCGGCAGCACCCAGATCGCGGTGGACGCATTGCGCTCGGCGGCCTACCCGCACCGTTTCATCGGTGTCACCAAAGGCGGTGCGTCGGCAATCCTCACCACCACAGGCAATTCCGACTGCCACGTCATTTTGCGCGGTGGCAAAACCACCAACTACGATGCTGCGAGTGTCGACGACGCCTGTGCGTTGCTCGCCAAGGCTGAGCAAGCCGAGCGCGTGATGATCGACTTCAGCCACGCCAACAGCCGCAAGAAACACCAGCGGCAGCTCTACGTTGGCCAGGATGTCGCCGCCCAGATCGAGAGCGGTGATGGCCGGATTGTGGGTGCGATGATCGAGAGCCACCTGGTGGCGGGCAATCAGAGCTACAGCGCTGACCGCACGCCAACCTATGGACAGAGCATCACGGACGCCTGCATCAGCTGGGACGACACGGTGCCTCTGCTCGAGAAGCTCGCGGGTGCGGTGCGCGCGCGGCGCGAACGTCAAAGCTGAGTGGCAACGGTGGAGCTTACAGATGAGTGACTACTGGAGCCCGGACATCGCGCGGCTGCAGCCCTATGTGCCGGGCGAACAACCGGCGGTCAGCGACCTCATAAAGCTCAACACCAATGAGAGCCCGTATCCGCCGTCGGCGGCCGTGACCGATGCGATTGCCTCTGCGGCGTCGGACTTGCGTTTGTACCCGGACCCGCGTTCGATGGCATTGCGCTCGGCCTTGGCTGAATACCACGCGGTCGATGTGGATCAGGTGTTTGTCGGCAACGGTTCGGATGAAGTGCTGGCGCACACTTTTCGCGCCTTTTTTCAGCAGTCGCGGCCGGTGTTGTTGCCGGATATCAGCTACAGCTTCTACCCGGTCTACGCTGAGCTTTTCGGGGTCGAGATCAAGCGGATTCCGCTCGACGTGGACTTTGCCATCGACCCGGCTGACTACGTCGGCAACTGGGGCGGGGTGATTTTCCCGAACCCCAACGCGCCGACGGGCTGTCTGTTACCGCTGGCCTCTGTCGAGGCCATTGCCTCGCAGAATCGCGATTGCGTGGTGGTGGTTGACGAAGCCTACATCGACTTTGGCGGCCAAACCGCCGTGGCTTTGCTCGATCGCTTCGACAATGTGCTGGTGGTGAGAACCTTCTCCAAATCGCGTGCGCTCGCCGGCATGCGCGTGGGCTATGCGGTGGGGTCACCGGCACTCATCGAAGGGCTGGTGCGCGTCAAAGACAGCTTCAATTCCTACCCCCTCGACCGTCTGGCCGAAGCCGCGGCGGTGGCGAGTGTTGTCGACGATGCGCATTTTGCGCAGACCTGCAAGCGCGTGATCGACAACCGTGAACAACTCGTATCGGCGCTCGCAGCGCTCGATTTCACCTGTCTGCCGTCCAGCGCGAACTTCGTGTTTGCGCGCCACGCCACACAGGGCGCGGCGTCGCTCGCAGCGCAGTTGCGCGAGCGTCATATCATCGTGCGCTACTTCGACAAACCGCGGATCAGCGACTACCTGCGGATCAGCATTGGCGACGAGTCCGAGTGCGCGCGCCTGGTGGCGGCGTTGGGCGAAATCCTCGCCTAGCGGGGTTCGAGGCCGGCGGAGTCCGTGCGAAGCCGGGCGATAACGCACCCTATCCACAGATGCGCCACTCGCGCCGGATGCGTGGGGTGATACGACCTCGTGGCCGGGTTTTGCCAGAGCCAGTTACGGCGCTGGCGTCGCTGCCGCCTTCGTACGGCACAACGCTACCCCATTGTGCTGCCGGTATCATGAGGCATCAGGTCAATCAGTGCCTTGTATGACAAGCCTGCATTAACTTGGACGTCGTTTCTTAACCGAAACCACACCTTTCCAAAATGGATGTGGCCTTCGTTCGCTACATACCTGC
>CALDHJ010000577.1 GCA_937941555.1 uncultured Granulosicoccaceae bacterium
CTGCCGTGCAGGCGGTCCTCGACGGGTGCCCCCAACAGGTGGCCGATGCTGCTCTTTCGCGACGCACCAAATACTAGCGGCAGGTTGGACGGAGAAATTTCGTCCAATTTCGCCACAAGCTGCAAATTGTGCTCCAGCGTCTTGCCGAATCCGTAACCCGGATCCACACAAATTCGCTCAGGCGCGATACCCGCCGACGTGCAGGCGTCAACACGTTCGCGCAGGAACGTGTTGATTTCGCCGATTAAATCCCCGTAATACGGCGCATCCTGCATGGTGCGGGGCTCACCCAGCATGTGCATCAGGCACACCGCCGCACTGCCGGCCGCTGCCGCTGCCAATGCGTCGGGCTCTCTCAGGGCGCGGACGTCATTGATCAGTGTCGCACCCGCGCGTACCGCTTCCACCATGACATCCGCTTTGCTGGTGTCGACCGACACCACCACATCAAACCGGGCCACCAGGCGTTCGATCACGGGAATCACCCGCTCGAGCTCAGCCGAGAGCGGCACATCAGACGCTCCGGGCCGGGTCGACTCACCACCGACATCCAGGATCAGCGCCCCGTCTTCACACATTTGCGCAGCTTCGTCGACCGCCCGGTCCGGCGTCGACAGCCGCCCGCCGTCGGAGAACGAGTCAGGCGTGACGTTCAGTATCCCCATCACGGCTGGCGAGCTCAGATCGAGTTCGCGCTCACCGCACCGGAGTGACAAGGCCGCCATTACCGCTTCTCGCATAGGGCGCCTGCTTGCGCCAAGACTTAGAGCATGGCGCGTGTCGGCGCTTTGTAAAGTCTTTCGCGGGCAAAAAAAACCGCGCTTCGTGGGCGCGGTTCGGTTTGGCTTGCCAAATCAGACTGGCTCGTGGCCGTCGATCGGCGGGTCGCCGGGTTTGTCTTCATCGAGCTCACCCAGGTCGGCCTGGCCACCGCTGTCGCCGTCGTCCGTTGGCGGGTCCATGTTGGCCCAACCGGACGGCGGACCCGGCTCTCGGCCCTCCATGATGTCGTCGATCTGCCCGGCGTCGATGGTCTCATACTTCATCAGGGCGTCAGACATGCTGTGCAGTTTGTCCAAGTGCTCAGTCAGGATATCTTCGGCGCGCTTGTAGTTGCGGTCGATAAGGTCGCGAACTTCCTCATCGATAACCTTCGCCGTATCACCCGACACGCCCTTGGTCTGGGTCACGGAGCGGCCGAGGAACACTTCGCCCTCTTCCTCCGAGTAGCTCAACGGGCCGAGCTTGTCCGACAAGCCCCACTTGGTGACCATGTTGCGGGCCAGTTCGGTTGCGCGCTCGATATCGCTCGAAGCACCCGTCGTCACCTTCTCTTTACCGAAGATCATTTCCTCGGCGATCCGGCCGCCGTAGAGCGAGGAGATGCGACTCTCAAGACTCTCGCGGCTGTTGCTGTAGCGGTCGCCCTCAGGCAAGTACATGGTGACACCGAGGGCTCGGCCACGCGGAATGATAGTCACTTTGTAGACCGGGTCATGGTCCGGCACCAGACGGCCGACGATCGCGTGTCCGGCCTCGTGGTACGCGGTGAGCTTCTTCTCGTCGTCGCTCATGACCATCGATTTGCGTTCGGCGCCCATCATGATCTTGTCTTTGGCCTTCTCGAACTCGTTCATGTCGACGGTTCGGTTGTTGCCACGCGCGGCAAAGAGCGCTGCTTCGTTCACCAGGTTGGCGAGATCCGCCCCCGAAAATCCGGGTGTGCCGCGGGCCAGCAGGTCGGCGCGCACGTTGTCGCCAATCGGCACCTTGCTCATGTGGACACGCAGGATCTGCTCACGGCCACGCACGTCTGGCAGCGGCACCACAACTTGACGATCGAAACGGCCGGGGCGCAACAGCGCCGGATCGAGCACGTCGGGACGGTTGGTGGCTGCAATGACAATTACGCCTTCGTTGCCCTCGAAACCGTCCATTTCAACGAGCAGCTGGTTGAGTGTCTGTTCGCGTTCATCGTGACCACCACCGAGGCCTGCGCCACGGTGGCGACCGACAGCATCGATCTCGTCGATGAAGATGATGCACGGCGCGTGCTTCTTGGCCTGCTCGAACATGTCGCGCACACGCGATGCGCCCACACCGACGAACATCTCGACGAAGTCCGAGCCCGAGATGGTGAAAAACGGCACTTTCGCTTCGCCGGCAATGGCTTTGGCCAGCAGCGTCTTACCGGTACCGGGAGAGCCCACCATGAGCACCCCACGCGGAATCTTTCCACCGAATTTCTGGAATTTGCCGGGATCGCGCAGGAACTCGACGAGCTCGCCGACTTCTTCCTTGGCCTCTTCAACCCCGGCGACATCCGCAAAGGTCACCTTGACCTGGTCTTCACCGAGCATGCGCGCCTTGCTCTTGCCGAACGACATCGCGCCGCGACCGCCCCCACCGCCCTGCATCTGGCGCATGAAGAAGATCCACACACCGATCAACAGCAGGAAGGGGAACCAATTGATGAGGATCTGCGTGAGCAGTCCGGTGCGCTGTGGCGGCTGACCATGGATTTCGACACCGGACTTGATGAGTTCACCGATCAGCGCCGTGTTGTCAGTCTCCGGGCTGTAGGTCGTGAAGCTCGCGCCGGTGTCGAATTTGCCGACGATCTCGCGACCGTCAATATTGACTGCCTGGACCTGGCCGGTTTTGACACTCGCCATGAATGACGAGTACGAAATCTCGGACTCGTTGTAACGTTGGCCACCCAGATTGTTGAACACCGACATCAAGATGACGGCAATAACAACCCAGAGCAGCACATTTTTCATTAAATCGTTCAACGTCAATCCTCTTTGGCCTGTCCGG
>CALDHJ010000578.1 GCA_937941555.1 uncultured Granulosicoccaceae bacterium
GAATCTGCTGTGGGGGATCGGTGTCCCGATCGCCGGTGCCATTGCCGACCGCTTCGGGCCGACGCGTGTCATCGGCCTCGGCGCCGTGCTCTACACGCTCGGCATCGCCGGCCTCGTGCAAGCCGAGGCGCCGCTCGCGCTGTACCTGAGCGCAGGCGTGCTGACGGGTCTTGGGGTTGCATTCTCGGCTTTCTCCATCGCCATGGCGGCCATGGCGCGTGTGGTCGGGCCGGAGAAGCGCTCACTGGTGTTGGGTCTCGGCACGGCTGCGGGCTCTCTCGGGCAAGTGATCTTCTCGCCACTGAGCCAGTACTTCATCAGCCATTGGGGTTGGAGCGACGCGCTCTTTGCCATGGCGTTTTTCACCGCCCTGCTGATTCCGCTGGCCATGCTGCTGCCTCGCGCCGGTTCAGCGCAAAACGCACCCCAAGCACATCAGGGGCTGGGAGACGCCCTGCGTGAAGCGCGCGGCCACCGTGGTTACCTGCTGCTGACCATCGGCTTTTTCGTCTGCGGCTTTCATGTCGCGTTCATTGCCGTGCACTTTCCAACCTATGTCGCCGACCTCGGCCACTCCGCTGACGTCGGTGCATTGAGTCTCGCACTGATTGGCTTGTTCAATATCGCGGGCTCGTTTGGTGCCGGCTGGCTAGGCCAGCGCCACTCAATGAAAATCAGCCTGGCATGGATTTACCTGCTACGAGCGGTCACGATCGCGGCTCTGCTGATAGCGCCCAAGACCACCACGACAATCTACTGCTTCGCCGCGGTCATGGGCATCCTGTGGCTCTCCACCGTCCCGCTGACCACCGGAATCGTGGCCCGCGTATTCGGCTTGCAATACCTCGCGACACTCTTCGGTATCGTGTTTTTCAGCCACCAGTTGGGCAGCTTCATCGGCATCTGGTGGGGTGGTTGGTTGATCGACAACACCGGCAGCTACGACGGTATGTGGTACGCAGGGATTGCGCTCGGCATCGCCGCCGCGGTCGTGCATTGGTATATCGATGAAGAGCCCGTCGCCCGCTTGCGCGAGCAAGCCGCGTAGAGGCACGAGCGCCTGCCACCAAATCAGTCCATCAAGTAGGCGTCTTAGAATGCTATCAGCGCCAGCGCGACCAGCGCCGGCAACGCCTGCACGAAGAAGATGGTGCGGCTGACCGTGAGGGCGCCATAAATACCGGCGACAACCACACAGCACAAGAAGAAGATCACGACCGATTGCATGCCACCCGCCAGTGACCACAACAGACCTGCGGCGAGAAAGCCGTTGTAAAGGCCCTGATTGGCAGCCAAAGGCGCGCTCTCGGCCGCGAACTCTGGCGAGAGTTTAAAGATCTTCCGGCCGATCGGTTTGTTCCACAGAAACATCTCAAGCACCAGAAACCCCAGGTGCAAGAGCGCCACCACAGCGGTGATGGCCGTTGCCAACAGACTCATCGCAAACTCCTTTCAATGTAAGGCCACAGTGTGACACGGATACGCATTGCAGCCATGGCCCAACCCGGTGACAGCGGGGAGACAATTACCGCCCGCTCAGCGGGCGGTAGCACCGAGGCGCAGCCAACGGTGCGCCCACCCCATCAACACCAAATTGAAAACCCCTGCCGCAAAATAGGGGACGCGCAACGCCGCATCCCGGCCGAGAGCGGGTTCGAGCAGTGTCACGAGGCTGCCACCCACTAGTGCCCCGAAGGCCATACAACCCCATCCGGCGCAGCGATACAGGCTGTTGACGCGTGCCAACACCTCGCTCGGAATCTGCCGCTGACGCCAGGACACGGTGACCACGTTCCAGAGAAAGGATGCGAAGGTGTCGAAGAACAGAAACACCGCGGCCAGGACCGGCCATTGGTTCAAACCGAGGCACCAGGGCATGACAACAAACAGCCCCATGGCAACTCGAACGCTGGTCAGCGACCCGAGGCGCTTGGCAATCAGTGGGCACACCAACCCACCGCAGACTCCACCCAGCGCAGCCGCGGCCAGCAGCAGCCCGTAGCCCGTGGCGCCGAGACCGAGAATCTCGCGGCTGTAGAGTACCAACAAGGTCATCAGCGCCATGGCCGAGAAGTTGAACAAACCCAGCAAGACCGCGAGACGAAGCAATTGCGGGTGCTGACGCAGCCAACGCCAGCCGTCGAGCGCGGCTTCCAGCCACCCCTGTTGGCTAGAGCGCGGAGCCGAGGTGATCCGCGTGCGCACAAGTAACACCGCCGCCACGGCATAGGCCACACAGGCCACCGCAAACGGCGATACCAGCGACACGCTCAGCAGCACACCGGCGAGCAGCGGGGCAAAGAGTTGCCCAGTGAGCATTTCTGCACTCCAGAGCCGACCGTTGAGTTTCTCGAGCGCGTGCGCGGGCACAAGATCCGGTAAGAGAGACTGTGCGGTGTTGTCGCGCACAACCTCCGCGGCACCGAGCAGAAACGCCAGAGCTGACAACAACACGATGCCGTGCAGCGCCGGCCCGCTCGATGCGCCACTCTGGGTGGCAACCAACACTGCGAGCCAGAGCGCCAGCGCCGCGCGTACTGCATCGGCGCCGACCAGCAGGCGCACGCGGTCGGCGCGGTCGCCCCAGACCCCAGCCGGTATCGACAACAACAACCACGGCAGGCGGGTTGCCGCCGAGACCAGGCTGATCAGCAACGGGTCTCGGGTGAGTTCACTGGCGAGCCAGGGCAAACCCACGATCAGCAGGCCATCGGCGAGGTTGGTCAGTGCGCTGCCCGAAATCAACCAGGTAACATTGCGCCTGGCGGTATCGGACAACGGTGTCGGAGAGGATGCATCTGTCACCTTGGCACCGTAGCACAGGCCCACCCGCACCACCGGCGGATCCGATGGTCAGTAGCCAGTCATTTCGAGGTAACCAAGCCCCAATTCCCTACCGCCCGCATCGCGCACGGACACGGTGCCCTCCCAATAGACGACGACCGTGTTCATCCATTGCGCGTCAACCTGCGCGTCGACTACCGCATCCAATGCCAGCTGCGGCACCGCAACCCGCCAGCGCACCGGGTAGCGGCGGCCATCGGGTGCACTCCAGGTTCGAACCGGCTCGAGCGTGAAGTCCGACTGTTGCAGGTGGATGGCGGTGCCGTTAGGCGCCACCAGTGTGCCGGCACTCGCCGGGTGCGCCGAGCCATCCTCCTGGCGCAGCTGATACAACATCAGATCGTGCCCCGAATCGAGTTGGAGTGAGAACCAGTCCCACCCGACCGTGCCGGCCGCGAGCGCGCTGGTGCTCCATTCACGATCGAGCCAGGACAAACCCGTCACTGCAAGTGACTCCTTGCCAACCGCAAGTCTGCCAGTGGATTCGAGGCGGGTTGCCGAGTAGTAGTACGACGCGTTACCAAGATCCCCACCCTTATGGCTCAAACCCGCGTCGCCATTGAGAACCATCGGCTTGACGGGCGAGAGCATCAGCGAGATCTCGAATCCTTCGGCGCGCGCGTCGAGCTGCCAGGGAAATTCGGCTCCGTTCCCGTCACCCATCCCGGTCAGCCGCCAGTCGTCAAGCCACACACTGAATGGTTGCTGCGACTGCCCGGCCAACGCACCGTCGCGGGCAAAACGACTGACATGGCGATGATCGCCCGAGTCGACATCCGTAATGGCAAAATGCGCCATCCAGAATGCATTTGTCGACCACGGGGATGCCGAGACCGTGGGCTCCGCGCTGAGTCCGGCGCGAAAGAACGTGATCTGATAGCCGAACGGGCGACCATCTTCTGACCTCAGGTTGCCCGTGATGTACCACCACTCGTTGCGAAATTCAGGGTGCACGTTGTGATCGTCGGGAAACTCGAAACGGCGCGGCGCGTCCGCACGAGTGAAGCCCGAGTCCGCCGCGCCACCCAACACCGAATCCAGTGCAACCCCGGAATCGAGCGACGGGCTTCTCTCGCATCCCGCAATGATCGCGGCACACGCCACCCACAGTACCAGCCATCGCCACATCACAAGCGTGTCACCGCGTTGAGCGAAACCGCATCGGCGCGGCGCGCCGGCCACCAGGCTGCGGCCATGGCAGCAGCCGGGCCGAGCACCAACACCGACGAGAAGCTGCGCCAATCCAACAGGGGATCAATACTCCACCCGAAAGCCCGTGTGTTGACGATGTCAGTCAGCAACCACGCGAGCAAGGCCCCGAGTGGCACGGCAAAGGCCGCTGCAAGCCCACCGAGCACAGCGGCCAACCCGAACAGCAATGCCCGCAGTTGCCGCGGCGAGAGTCCGAGTGCGCGCAGCACCGAGAAATCGGTGCGCCGCTCCAGCAACACGGCCATCAACGCTCCGAACACACCGAGCAACGCGACCAGCGTCACCAACACCTTGATCACGCCTGTGACCGCGAAGGTTCGATCGAAGACCGCGAGCGAATCGGCGCGAATGGTCGCGCTGTCGGTGACGGCATAGGGCGTGGGCCGTGCCGCGGCGAAGGCGCGTACGCGCTCGAGAACCGGCGCGGCATCGTCGCCAGTCTCCAGACTGATTCCGGCACTGAGGAAATCGCGCGTGTCGCCGCCGCGGCGCGCGAGCGGTTCGCTCAACGCAACAACGCCCTGGCTGCTGCTGTAGTCGCGGAACACACCGACAACCGGTGCGACGATCTGGCCCTCTGGCCACACCACATCAACCGATTGACCAAGCGACAATTGCAGTCGGCGTGCGAGCGGTTCGGATACGATCACGCCACGCCCCTCGGCAAAGCGCGACCACGCAGCGGCATCGATTGCCTGTCGCAGGGGAAACCCCGCGCGGGTATGGGCCGCAACACGGATCACGAAAGCGCTGGTAGGCTGGCCGTCGACGCGCGCCGCCTCTCGCCGCCCCGCGCTGACCGAGCGCACGCCAGGCAAGGCTCGCAATGCTTCGAAGTCGGCGGCATCAAGCGCACGTGCGCCGTCTTGCGTCAC
>CALDHJ010000579.1 GCA_937941555.1 uncultured Granulosicoccaceae bacterium
GTTGGTTCGACGTGGGTTTCCTCGAACTCAGACAGATCACCTGGCAAGCACCAGCATCGCTGCTGGAAAAGCTGATTCAATACGAGGCCGTGCACCCGGTCACCAATTGGCAGGATCTCAAGCACCGCCTCGCAGATGACCGGCGCTGCTTCGCGTTCTTTCACCCTCAGATGCCGGACGAACCGCTGATCTTCGTGTGGGTAGCCCTGTGCAACACCATAGCCGACGACGTGCAAGCGTTGCTCGACCCGGAGACGCCCAGCTTCGACCCGAATCTCGCCACCACTGCAATCTTCTATTCCATATCGAGCACCCAGCCCGGACTTGCCGGCGTCAACCTGGGCGATTTTCTGATCAAACGCGTGGTCGAACGCCTGCTCGCCGAGTTACCCACACTCGACACTTTCTCAACCCTGTCGCCGATCCCCGGTTTCCGCCGCTGGGCAACCGACTTTCTGTCTGGTGAAGAAGCCGAGTCGTTCAGCGAAGCAGCGCCTCCGGAAACGGCATTGCTGCGCGAGGGCCAGCCAGTCGCGGATTGGTTGGCGAGTGGAGATTGGCTTGAAGACCGTACCAAGCGGCACGCGGCAGAAGCGTTGATGGTGCCGCTGTGCGCACGCTACCTGTGTCTCGAGAAACGCAGGAACGGGGTATCGGCAGCCGATCCGGTGGCCCACTTTCACCTGAGCAACGGCGCACGTGTCCACCAGATAAACCGTTACGCCGACCGCTCCGAACGCGGCATCAAGCAGTCCTATGGCTTGATGGTGAACTACCTCTATCAGCTCGACGCAATAGAAGATTCACACGAAGCCTACGTCGAACAAGGTGAAATCAGCACCTCGGATGCTGTGCAGAAACTGCTACCGGGGTCTTGAGCCCGGCACCAGACCCGGCTTTACCAGAGCGTTCGGACCTGCCGTCTGGCCTCGCGCGGCGTTTGATTGAACAGCGCTCGAAACGACTGACTGAAGTGCCCAGCGGTTGCAAAGCCGCAGGCTAGCGCGATTTCAATGATCGGCAGGCTGGTCTGTTGCAACAGCTGCATACTGCGATGCAGGCGCAGATTCAGATAGTGGCGCGACGGCGTTGTCTCCATGTACCGCCGGAACAACCGCTCCAATTGCCGTCGTGAAATGCCGACGGCATCAGACAGCTCGGTGGCTGACAGCGGCTGCTCGACATTCGCTTCCATGAGTTCGATGGATTCGAGCAAAGCCGGGTGACTGACGCCGGTGCGCATCCGCAAATCCATCCGCTGCGGTTCGCGCCCGAGGCGAATCGCATTGTGGATCAACACGTCGGACACTTCCGACGCCAGCACGTTGCCGTGCACGTCCTGCACATAAGCCAGCATCATGTCCATGGCGGCAGTACCGCCCGCGCATGTAATGCGGTCACGGTCGCGTTCGAACAGCTCTTGCGACACCACGATTTCCGGAAACTCTTCGACAAATCCCGGTGTATTTTCCCAATGCAACGTGCAGCGGTAACCCTGCAGAACGCCAGCGCGCGCCAGCAGATAGGTGCCGGTATCCACGGCGACGAGTATCGAACCGGCACCGGCGTGCCTCGACACCCAAGCGTAGGTTTGACGATCGCGGTAGTTGAAAGGATCGTGCGGGCCACACATCACGGCGATGTCGGCCGTGCCACCGTCCATTTGCCCCCCGCTCACGGGTACCGTCAAGCCGTTGTTGGCCAGCGCCGCCTCCCCGTGGGTCGAGAAGAATTGCCAGCTGAAGAGCTGTTGCCCACTGAGCCGATTGCTCAGGCGCAACACTTCGAGCACCGAGGTGAAGGGCATGAAGGCAAAGGTGTCAACGAGCATGAAATGCACGTGCGTGCGACCGCGCTCGGGGTGCACACCAAATGACCGCAGAAAGTCCGGAGGCCGCACGCCTTGATGTTCTGTTCCCACTGACTGCCCCCGGTTACGGCGTGGCCACACAACCCCGCCCGACTCACCCACGCAATGTGCACGATTCCAAGGCCAGCCCGGGTGCAAGTGGTCTCCCACCGACACTCACAGACGTAACCGTGACAGTGCGTCTCGCGCGGGAGTTTACAATCTATGTGTAGCGCATACGGCGACTTTTTTGATCTCATAAAATGGCAGTGAAACTCGGCATAGACACCGGCGGCACCTACACCGACGCCGTACTCCTCAACGACGCCCAAGAGGTGCTCGCCACCGCGAAAGCCCTGACTACCAAACAGGACCTTTCCCTCGGCATAGGCGAGGCCATCGCCAACGTACTTCTCGCGGCCCCGGACCAGCCAATCGAGCTGGTGTCGCTCTCCACGACCCTCGCGACAAACGCCATAGTCGAAGGGGAAGGCGAACCCATCTGCCTCGTATTGATCGGCTTCAGAGAGAGCCACCTGCAACGCAAGGACCTGCAGGACACCCTGCTCGGCCAGCCAGTGGTCATGATCCAGGGCGGACACGACGCCAGCGGCCAGCCGACCGCCCCGCTGGACGCCGACGCGTTGCGCGCCGCCATCACCACCCACGCGCCCGCGGTGTCAGCCTTTGCTGTTTCGAGCGTGTTTGCGGTGCGCAACCCAGAGCACGAGCTGCTCGCCCGCGACCTGATTACGCAACACAGCGGCCTGCCGGTGTCCTGCGGCCACCAGCTCAGCGCGGCGCTCGATGCACCACGACGTGCATTGACGGCCGCGATCAATGCCCGCCTGCTCGGCATCCTCGATCGCCTGCTCAACGCGTGTGGCGACATTCTCGCGCGACACGACATCAAAGCCCCGCTGATGGTGGTCAAGGGTGACGGCTCGCTGATCAGCCGCCCGGTCGCTGCCAGCTCTCCGGTTGAAACCATTCTGTCGGGTCCGGCGGCAAGCCTAGTCGGCGCAAGCCACCTCAGCCGGGAGCAAACCGTCTACGTATCGGACATGGGTGGCACCACCACGGACATCGCTCGACTCGTGGACGGCCGGCCACGACTGGATCCGCTCGGCGCCATTGTCGGTGGACACCGAACCATGGTCGAAGCCGTTCACGTGCAGACCTACGGACTCGGCGGCGATTCGCACATCCAGTTCAACCGCGACACCAAAGGCCTCGACATCGGCCCTCGCCGCGCGATTCCCGTGAGCTTGCTCGCACACAGCTACCAGGACGTACTCCCGGTTTTGCGAACCCAGGCCGACAACCCCTGGCCGCGTACCTGGGATGGCCAGTTCGTGTTGCGCAAACGCGCCCTGCCCGACGGCATGTCACTCTCGCCCAAACAGCAGTCCGTCTGGGATCGCCTGGGCGATGGCCCGATTGCGCTCAGCGAATTGTTCGAAGACCAGACACTCGACCACACGCTCGCACGACTTGAAGCGCTCGGGCTGGTCATCAAATCCGGCTTCACACCCAGCGATGCCTGCCACGTACTCGGGCTCCACGACACCTGGAACACCGAAGCCGCATTGCTCGCGGCCAATGCCGTGCGGCGCTACGCAGCCGGCAATCTCGGCCCGGATTGGACAGATCCCGAGACACTGGCGCGGGACGTACTGACCCAGGTGTCGCGTCTCGCAGCGGATTGCCTGACGCGCAGTGCGCTGAGCGACTCGCTGCCCGAGGGCGTGCCGGGGAGCGACGGAATCGTCACACCCGCCCAGCAACACCTCATCGATCTCGCCTTGTCACCGAAGCCCGATGCCAGCCTTGCTTTCAGCGCCACGCTCAAAGACCCGGTAGTCGCACTCGGCGCACCCGTGGCAAACTACTATCCGCTGACCGGTACACTCCTCAACACCGACATCACCATCCCAGAGCACGCGCACGTTGCCAACGCCGTTGGCGCCGTCGTCGGGGTTGTCCGGCAACGCGCCCACGCCACCATCACGCCAATCGACCGCGTCAAGGTGCGCGCCCACACCCTCTCGGAACAACGCGACTTCGACACCCTCGAGAACGCCGCACAGTGGTGTACCGAGCAAACTGAAATGCAAGCCCGAGAGCTTGCCCTGGCGGCCGGCAGCGCCGTGGTCGATATCGAGACCATGCGCGAAGACAACGTGGTCGACCAGGACGGCGAGCGCGTCTTTTTCGAGAGCCGCATCGCAAGCACTGCCTCCGGGCGCCCCGCCACCCTACGAGAGACCCGCACATGATCGACCTGCGCAGCGACACAGTCACCCAACCTTGCGCCGCCATGCGCGAGGCCATGGCAACAGCCCCGGTGGGCGATGACGTCTACGGCGAAGACCCGACCGTGATCGCGCTCGAGTCCGATGCCGCGCAGATGACCGGTATGGCGGCTGCGGTGTTTGCACCGAGCGGCACCCAGACCAACCTGCTGGCACTTCTGAGCCATTGCGAACGCGGCGATGAGTACATCGTGGGCCAGGACGCACACACCTATAAATACGAAGCCGGTGGAGCGGCCGTGTTGGGCAGCATCCAACCGCAGCCGCTTGATTTCGACAGCACGGGTCGCTTGCCGCTCGACAAGGTCGAAGCGGCCATCAAGGTCGACGACGCACACTTTGCAAAAACCCGCCTGCTAGCTCTCGAGAACACACAACACGGCCGCGTTTTGCCGCTCGACTACCTCGCATCCGCGCGCGATCTCGCCGACCGGCGTGGCCTCGCGTTGCACCTAGACGGCGCCCGCGCCTGCAACGCCGCTGTGGCGCTCGGCGTACCGCTCTCCGACGTCTGTGCCCCCTTCGACAGCGTCTCGATCTGTCTGTCAAAGGGGCTCGGCGCTCCGGTGGGATCGGTCTTGTGCGCCGACGAGGCGCTGATCCAACGCGCCCGGCGCTGGCGGAAAATGCTCGGCGGTGGCATGCGCCAGGCCGGCACTCTCGCTGCCGCCGCGCGCATCGCACTGCGCGACGGCCCGGGCTGGCTCGCCGACGACCACCGGCGCGCGGCGACCCTGCAAGAGCGGCTTCGCCAACTGCCCGGTGCGGCAGTGCGCGAGGAATGGCAACAAACCAACATGGTCTGGCTGGACTTCGACGACGCCGTGGGCGACGCCCTGCGCGCGCATTGCGAACAATCGAATGTGGCCATCAGTGCCAACCCCACCAGCGCACGGTTGGTCACACATCGCGATCTCTCGGATAGCGACATCGACACAGCAGCCACAGTGATCAGCAGCTTTTTCAACAGCCAATAAACAGCGTCGGCCTCAGCTGCGCTGTTTGGGCTGCATGACCAGAAAAACCGCGGCGGCCACCACCACCATGCCCGCAATACCCTGCGCACCAACTGTTTCGTCAAACAACCACCAGGCCTCGAGCGCCGACAGCGGTGGGACGAGGTAGAACAGGCTTGCAACCGATGCGGCCGCGCCACGTTGAATCAGGAAGTTGAGCAGCAGTACCGCCACCACCGACAACACGATCACCAACCAGACCATCGCAAGCGTGAGCTGCAATGTGTATTCGATGGCGAGCCGTTGCGTACCCACCGCAAACGCAAAGCACACGGCGGACGCCGCGACGTACTGAACACACGCGCCGCTGAGCAACGGCGCGCCAGCGCAATAGCGCTTCTGGTAGATCGTGGCGATGGAAATCCCGAACAGCGCTACTACGCACAAGGCAATGGCCAAAGGGGCATCAGGGGCCGAGGGCGTCCAGCCACCGGCAAGGCCCGTGTCCGAGAGCACCATCAACAGGCCGACGAAGCCGACTATCACCCCAAGCCACTGCTTGGCGGTGACGTCCTCGCGCAACCACCAAACCGCGAGCACCACGGTCAACAATGGTTGCAATCCGACGATCAACGCCGACAAACCGGCTGGCATGCCAAGCTTGATCGCGCTGAACACACCCCCGAGGTAACCCGCGTGCAACAGGCAGCCAACGATCGCCTGGTGGCCATAGAATCCGACTTTGCGTGGCCAGTGCTGGCGCAGTATCAGGTGCGCAAGCATCAACAGCACGGCGCTCAGAAAGAAACGCTGCCCCAGGAAAACCATCGAGTCCGCGTGCGGCATTGCCGCTCGCGCGCCAACAAAGCCGGTGCTCCACAGCAACACGAACACGGCGGGCGCCGCGACAACCAGCCACGTTTTCGGCACGTTGAGCATCCAGATTTCCCGAGCCTGTCATTGTCTCAGAAAGCACAATGCAGCAGCCGGTGAAAATGCGCAGATCAAACCTGGCGTGAATCGGCCTGCGAGATCGACATCGATACAATCATCGCAAGAGCGCCGCCGCCACCGCCACCAGCGTCATCACGAAGAGAAACCACTTGAGTGTCTTCGGAGCCACCTTGATTGACACCTTTACCGCGAGCATCGCACCAACCGTGCTGCCAGCGGCGAGTATCAGGCCCGGCACCCAGGCCACCTGGTCATTGACGATGAAGATTGCCAACGCGACAAACGTGAAGGCAAAGGTGCACACGATCTTGAGCGCGTTGGTTGCGACCAGGTCGTAGCGTAACGTACCGGCGAGCGCCGCGATCAGTACAAAGCCCACGCCAGCCTGCACGAATCCACCGTAGAAGCCAGCCGCGAACAGAGCCGTCCAGGCGCCCGGCGTACCGCTCACCTGCTTCGTCGGTGTCCCCGGTTCAGGCGCAACCAGACTCGGTTTGATCAACATCAACCCCGCCATCGCGAGCATCGTCAGCAACAAGGCAGGTTTGAGAATGTGCACCGGCGCATAGCTCGCCACGGCCCCGCCAAGCAATCCGCCTAGGAGCGTCGGCACGAGAATGCCTTTGAGGTCGTGGGTCGGCAATCGGCCGTGGTCGTGAAAGCCTTTGATACCCGCAACCGATTGCATCATGACTCCAACCCGGTTGGTCGCGTTGGCAACGTCCGGCGGCATGCCGGAAATCATCAACGCCGGGATCGTCAGATTCGATCCACCTCCCGCAAGGGTGTTGATCACGCCGGCAACGAGACCGAGCACACCCAACAGTACCGCAAAGCCCAGACTCAACTCATCCACGTCCCCTCCTCCCGGAATGCGTTACGGTCCGCTCGGTTTTTATCTCACCAGGGTGGTACCAGACCGCACAGTCGCTTACGCCAACGCACAGCGTGCTCACGATTCGCGCAGCCCGTCGAGGCGCCACACCGGCAGTGTGCCTTGCTGAGGGTAGAAAGCACGAACCAACGGATCGTGGCCCGGCACCACGCGCTCGGCACTGGCCGCGAGCGACTGAATGGTGTCATAGCCTGTGAGCATGTCTTCGACATCAACCACTATCGGAAAGGGTTTGCGTTCGATGAAATTCTCATAGTAGTGGGACGCGTCGGAGGCGAGACAGAGCGGACCGTTTACGGTGTGCACCTTCACCACCTGCAATCCCCGTGAGTGGCCTCCCACGCGGTGCACACTGACGCCGGGTGCAACCTCACCAGAGCCTTCGTGAAACACCACCCGACCGTCGTAGAGGTGGCGCACCAGTTCACACACATGATCAGCCGTAAACGGCATGCGCAGGGTGTCGTGGCACATGCACGGCCCGGTGGCAAATTGCATTTCCCCAGCTTGCACATGGAAGCGGGCATTGGGGTAACGGTCGAGGCCACCGGCATGGTCGTA
>CALDHJ010000580.1 GCA_937941555.1 uncultured Granulosicoccaceae bacterium
TGCCAGCGGACGCCGCGGCGCACGCCGAGGCCTTGATGGGCGGTGCGACCAACGCCTGGGGTTCGTTTGACGGTTTCACATCCGGTCTCGAAGGCGATGCCGCTGCGCTGCCAGCAGACACACTGAACGCAGCATACGCAGCCGGCGAGCCCGGGCGGCAGTTCGGCTGGCAGGCCGGCTGGACCACTTTCTATTGGGCGTGGTGGATTGCGTTCTCTCCGTTTGTCGGGCTGTTTCTGGCGCGCATCTCGAAAGGCCGCACGGTGCGCGAATTCATCATCGGCTGTGTGTTCGCGCCGGCGCTGGTGTGCTTTGCGTGGATGACCATCCTCGGGGGCACGGCAATCGATCTTGAACTGAACGGCGGCGCCGAGGGCGTCATCATCGGTGCGTCCAATACTGCGAAGCTGTTTGTCACCCTGGGTCAGATGCTCGACGGCGGACTGCTGACCGGCATCACCATCATGTGTGTTGTGTTGATCCTGACCTTCCTCGTCACCTCGGCCGACTCGGGCATCCTCGTCATGAACACCATCATGTCAGGTGGCGATCAGGAGGTGGGCAATAAGCACAAGGTTGTCTGGGGTGTGATTCTCACCGCCGTGATCGGGTCGTTGATCGTCGCGGCCGGGGACAACAACCCGATGGACGCACTGCGCAACGCGATGATCATCGGTGCGCTGCCTTTTACCGTCGTCATGGGGCTCATGTGCCTGGCATTGGCAAAGGCGTTGTACCGCGACGGGCTACGCGGCAACTCGTGATCAGCTGACGCGGGTGTGGCGACCCAGTTGGTCGCCACCACACAAACCGTCGCCCCATGCGGGCGGCGGTATTGTGTAACGAGAGAGGGGCGGTCGCTGGTGAGCCTGCTCGCGACCGTGAGTCGACGTGCTGTCAGTCGATGCGCTTGCCGGTGTTGGTGTCGAAGAAGTGCGACAACCCGAGTTTGAATCCGAAGTGCAAGGTAGACCCTTTCGGGACTTCCGGCGGCTTCTCGGTCTTGGCGATGAATTCAACATTCGACGGCGTTAGCAAGTGCACGAGGGCGTATTCGCCCAGATTCTCGATCAGCTCCAGTGTGCCTGACACCACCGCATTGTCGGCCTCGGCCGCCACGAGGTGTTCCGGGCGCAGACCCACCTGCACGTCTGCCGTTATCTTGCGGCCCAAGAGCGACGTGGCCGCTGGTGTGAGATCGTCTGCACTGAAGAAATTCATCTTCGGGCTGCCGATGAACTGCGCGACGAAGGCGTTGTCCGGACGGTCGTAGAGGTCGATAGGCGAACCCACTTGTTCAATCAATCCGTCGCGCAACACGACGATCTTGTCGGCGAGTGTCATCGCCTCGACCTGATCGTGCGTGACGTAGATCATGGTCGTGCCCAGACGCTCGTGCAGTCGCGCGATTTCGAGGCGCGTTTGGACCCGGAGCGCTGCATCGAGGTTCGACAGCGGCTCGTCAAACAGGAATACGTCCGGATCGCGGACGATGGCGCGACCGATGGCCACGCGCTGTCGCTGCCCGCCCGAGAGGTTGCGCGGGCTGCGGTCGAGGTAGTCGGTGATCTGCAGAATATCAGCTGCTGCACTCACGCGTTTTTCGATCTCGGCCGGGTCAGTCTTCGCCTGTTTGAGGCCGAAGGCCATGTTCTTGTAGACCGTCATGTGCGGGTAGAGCGCATAGGTCTGGAACACCATGGCAACCCCGCGTTTGGACGCGGCGACATCGTTGACGACCGTGTCGCCAATTGACACGGTGCCGTCGGAGATTTCTTCGAGCCCGGCAATCATGCGCAGCAGTGTCGACTTGCCGCAGCCTGACGGCCCGACGAAAACCACGAATTCACCGTCTTCGATATCAAGGTCGACGCCGTGCATGACCTGCACACCGCCGTAGTTTTTGCGCACGTTGCGCAGTGTTAAACCGGCCATGTTGATTCCATCTCTGCTATTTCACGTCGCAAGACGTCAGCGAATTCAGGGTGGTCTGTGGGCAGCTCGCCCCACAGTTGACGATCGGTGACAAAGTTGTCGGTCCCGAGCAGGGCTTTCAAATCGGCCCAGGCGGGCTCGATGTAGTCGAAGGGAATCTTTCCTGCGTCGACGTGTTGGGCAAACACGTACCAGCTGGCAATACTGCGGATTGCGAACCGCGGCATGATGCCCTGTGCCAGACAGCCCTCGAGAGTCGGGCGGATGAAAATCGGAAACTTTGCCATTCCATCTGCGCAGATGCGTGCAACGGTGTCCCCGATGGCGGCATTGCCGAAGCGCGCAGCCACCGCATCGAGGTAGTCTGCCTTCGAAAAGGGCAGCTCGAGTGTGAGTGCTGGTAGCACCTCGACGCGCTCGAACTGCAGGAAGTGCTCGCGCAAATGCGGCACGCGCATCGCCGCGTCGAAGGTCTCGATGCGCTCGAGGGCGGCGAGGTAAGCCAGCGCCGTGTGCCCGCCGTTGAGCACACGGATCTTGGTTTCTTCGAATGGGTTGACGTCGTCTGTGACCGTCACGCCGATCCGGCTCAGATCGGGCATCGCCGCTGCCGCGGTCGATTGCAGGACCCACTGGGTGAAATCTTCGGCCATCACGGGCGCGTCGACTGGTTTGCCGATCAGCGACGTGAGTTCGGCACTGAGGGCCGCCGGGCTGCGCGGGGTGATGCGGTCGACCATTGAGCACGGGAACGCGACGTTCTCGCTCACCCACGCAACAAGATCCGATTCCTGACAGGCTTGCAAATAGGACAACAAGTTGCGCTGAAGCATTTTGCCGTTCTGGCGAATGTTGTCGCAGCAGGCGATGGTCAGCGGCGCCGCACTGGTCGCGGCGCGTTGCGCGAGGGCTGCCCGCAAGTAGGCATAGACTGTTGTCGGCGCGCCACCGTCGAGCTCGGATCGGATGGTCGCGTCGTCGGTGTTGAGGTTGCCGTCGGGGTCGGTGTAATAGCCGCTTTCGGTGACGGTAATGGTGACGAGGTGAACCGAGGGTTGAGACAGCAGCGCTTCGCTCGCCGACGGGTCCGCACTCCAGTCGGCAAAGTGCCGGTGGCTGCGTACGCGCCGCAGAGCGACATCGCCCGTGGCCGAGTAGGACTTGATGAAATAGCCATCGTGGGCGGCACAATCGGATTCGACACTCGCGAACTGCGCCGCGTCAGCCGCGCGCAGGTTGACCGCCGCAATGCCCCAACGCAGGTCGCCGGTCGCGTCCATGTAGTCGTCGAGGTAGACCGCCTGGTGGGCACGGTGGAAGGCGCCGAAGCCCAGGTGAACGACGCCAATGTCACATGCGGCCGTGTCGTAGGTGGTGGCGGTGATGCTCTGAGGCATGGTGCTGGTCATGAAGAGTGTTCCCGCTTGGGCGCGAGGTCCTGGCGCGCGGTTTCACGGTACTCGCTCGGTGTCATGCCTTTCACTTTGAGAAAGTGTCGATTGAAATTTGCAAGGTTCTTGAACCCCGCCTCCTGTGCGATGGCAGTGATCTGCTCATCGGAGGCGTAGAGCATGCTGCAGGCCTGGCCGACCCGGATGCGGTTGAGAAACTCAACGAAACTGTGCCCGGTGACAGCGAGAAAATTCCGGCTGAAGGTGATCTCGGTCATGTTGGCGAGCTGTGCCGCCTGCGCCACAGTGAAGGCCTCGCAATAGTGTTCGGTGATGTGGTCGACAACCTGTGCGATGCGCGCGTGCTTGCTGCCGCCTTCGGGTTGAATGAGTTTGGTCACCGACAGGGTTTTCTTCTCGGCGTGTTCGTTCAGGCGCACCAGGAACCGTACAAACGCGAGGATGCGCTCGGCGCCGGTGTTGTCGCGAATCGACTCCATGTGGCCACGCGCGAAGGTCGGGTTGAAGCCTTCGAAGTAGATCCCGGACTCGGCGAGTCGCAGCAACTGCAGCACCTGCGAGAATTCGGGAAAGCCCTCGGCGAGCTTTTCGACGCTTTCGTGGCTGAACTGAATCAACATGTCGCGCACGGCCACGGGCTTGGACCACACCTGGTCTGTGATCCAGTTGTGCGGCAGGTTCGGGCCGGTCATGAAAAGATCGCCCGCCTTGAAGTCCCCGATATGATCACCGACAAACGATTTGCCCCGCGTCTCGACGATCAGGTGTAGTTCGTATTCCTCGTGCGCGTGCCAGCGGCAGAGGTCCGTCGGCCAACCGTGTTCGAGGTAGCGAATCGAGCGCGTGCTGCGATCGACCTTCTCGATTTCGGGCTCAATGATCGACATGGAACCGCCTTGCACCGGAGCGGGTGACGGAATGCGTCATTTCACGGCCCCAAAGGTGAGTCCGCGAACAAGCTGCTTCTGGCAGAACCAGCCCAACACGACAATCGGACCCACCGCAGCGGTGGAGACTGCCGACAGGCGGCCGAAGAACAGGCCTTCCGGCGCGCGGTTGCCCTCGATCAATTTCGAGAGAGTTGCAGCTTCGGTGGTCGTGAGTCGGACTGTCCAGTAAGCCTCGTTCCAGCAGAAGATGAAGGCCAGCAGTGCGGTAGACGCGACACCGCCCCAGGAGAGCGGGATCAGGATGTCCTTGATCTCGCCCCAGGTGGTTACGCCGTCCATTTTGCCCGCTTCAATGATTTCCTTCGGTATCTCCTTGAAGTAGGTAAACAGCATCCAGATCACGATCGGCAGGTTGATCAGGCAGAGCACGATGATGACCAGAAAATGGGTGTCGAATATCCCGAGGAAGTTCTTGGTCAGGAATGTCATCGGGTAGAGCACGGCCGCGGCCGGCAACATCTTGGTCGACAACATCCAGACCAGGATGTCTTTGGTGTGGCGGCTCGGGTTGAAAGCCATGGCGTAGGCCGCCGGAATGCCGACGATCAGCGCCAGCGTGGTGGCAAAGACCGAGGTGATGACCGAGTTGATGGCGAATCGCCAGTAGTCGTAGTTCTCGGTCATGTTCAGGTAGTTTTCGAGCGTCGGCGTGAACGAAAACAGAAACTCGGGTTTCACCGCATCCGCGTCGGTCTTGAAGCTGGTGAAGACCATCCAGAAGATCGGGAAGAAAAAGATCAGTGCGACCGTCCAGGCCAGCGTCGGCCAAAGGACTTTGCCGAGCGGTGATGTTTGATCAATCGTTGCCATGTCTGCTCAGTCCATCAGGTTTTTGCCAACCATGCGCAGCAGGAAGATTGCGACGATGTTGGCGAGGATGACGGCAAAGATGCCCGTTGCGCTGGCAGCGCCGATGTTGTTCGAGGTGAATTCACCGATCAGGTACGGCAGGTTCTTGTTGCCGTTGCCGCGGCTGACGATTTCGATTTCGGCGTAGAGCGAAAGGTGAAAGATCGACTGGATCATCACCACGATGGCAATTGGTCGCGCGAGGTGCGGCAAGGTCAGATTTCGAAAACGTGACCAGGCGTTGGCGCCATCGAGGATGGCCGCCTCTTTTTGCTGCTCGTCTTCCGACTGAAGCGACGTCATGAAGATCAGCACCGCAAACGGCGTCCACTGCCAGGTCACCATGATGATGACCGCGTAGGCCGAGGTGTCAGTCCCGCGGAATGACACAGGTTCGAGCACCGGCCAGAGCGAGAAGAAGGCCCCGAGCACCGGGAAGTCTCGTAGGCCTGCCACTGTTTCGTTGATGGCGCTGACCGCGATGCCGTTCAGGCCGAGCACCGGATCGAGGATCATGTTGATCCAGAGCACCGCGTTGACCGCGGGCATCACGAAGAAGGGCGAGATCAGCAACACGCGGACGATGCCACGACCCGGGAACGAGCGGTTCACCAACATAGCCAAAGCAAGCCCGATCACGACGGTTGCGATGAGAATGCTGCTGACAATAAAAAGACTGTTTTGCACCGCGAACCAGAAGTCCTTGGCGCTGAACAAAACGTATTCGTAGTTGCCGAAGCCGCGCCAGTTGCTGAGGCTTGGCGATGTCCACTCGGGACGGCGCAGGCTGTTGAGTACGTATCGAATGAACGAGAAGTACAGCGTCATGCCGAGCGGGATCAGCATCCAGAGCAGCAGCAGGACGACGGCCGGGGTTTGCAGTAAACGGGGGAGCTTTCGGTTGGACATAGCTCGGAAACCCCTGCGTGTTGGTGGGAGCTGTTAATTGAAGAGTGTGGTGGTCTTCGCCATTCGTGGCGTCGAACTCAGCGTTCC
>CALDHJ010000581.1 GCA_937941555.1 uncultured Granulosicoccaceae bacterium
ACAGATGGCCCGACTGCCCGTCGACCCACGCCTGGCCCGCATGCTGATCGCCGCGGATCGCGAGGGCAGTCTCGACGAAGTGCTGACGATCGTCGCAGCGCTGTCGGTGCAGGATCCGCGCGAACGCCCGCTCGACGCGCAGCAGGCAGCCGACCAGGCACACGCCGAACACCGCCACGACCGTTCCGACTTCCTGAGTTTCACCAACCTCTGGTCGCTGGTCCACGTGCAACGCAAGGCGCTCTCCGGCAACGCGTACCGCAAGTGGTGCAAGAAGCAGTTCCTGAGCTACCTGCGGCTGCGCGAGTGGATGGACATCCGCCGGCAACTCGTCGACGCCTGCCGCGCACTCAAGCTTGCGGTGAACGAACGCGAAGCCTCGCTCGACGCCATCCACCGCGCGCTGCTGACGGGCCTCTTGTCGCATATCGCCCGCAAGACCGACAAGGGCGATTTCGCTGGCGCGCGCGGCCGCAAGCTGCAGATCTTCCCGGGATCAACGTTGAAGCGGCGCAGCCCGAACTGGCTGGTCGCCGCCGAGATCGTCGAGACCAGCCGGGTGTTTGCGCGCTGCGTCGCGCCCATCGACCCCGCCTGGCTCGAAGGGCTCGCACCGCACCTGGTCAGCACGCAATACTTCGATCCACGCTGGCAGCGCAAGCGCGGCCAGGTGGGTGCGAACGCCAAAGTGAGCCTCTACGGGTTGATCATCAACCCACGCAAACGGGTCAACTACGGACCTATCGACCCGGTCGCCTCGCGCGACATTTTCATTCGCGAGGCACTGGTCGCTGGCGAATTCAACACCCGCGGCGGATTCCTCGCGCACAACCTCGCGTTGATCGACGACGTACAGGAACTCGAAGACAAGTCCCGCCGGCGCGACATACTGGTCGAACCCGAGGACCTTGCAGCGTTCTACGCCGCACGTGTACCCGACGGCATTTTCAATCAGCCCGCGTTCGAGAAGTGGCGCGCGCGCGCCGAGGCCGACACCCCGAAGCTGCTGTATTTCAACCGCGAAGATATCACCCGCGAAGACTCGCCGCCTGTCGACTACGAGAGCTTTCCGGGTACCGTTGAAATAGCCGGCGCCGCCTTACCCTTGCGCTACCACTTCGCCCCCGGAGCCGACGACGACGGGGTCACACTCAGCATCCCATTGGCGTTGCTGAACCGTGTGGGCGCCGCCCGCTGCGAATACGTGGTGCCAGGCTTGTTGTTGGAGAAAATCGAGGCGCTGCTCAGATCCTTGCCGAAGGCGTGCCGCAAGCAAGTAGTGCCGGTACCCGACGTTGCCCGCGAACTGTTCGCCGAACTCACACCCTCCGATACCTCACTCACCCGCGCGTTGTCAGGGTTGTTGAAAGCCCATCGCGGTGTCGATGTGGCCATGGCGGACTGGAACCCGGCCGCACTCGCCTTGCACCTCTTCATGCGCTTCGAGATCCTCGCGTCCGACGGCAGCGTGCTCGCTGTCGGACGCGAGCTGGCCACATTGCAACAAGCCTTCGAAGGCCAGGTGGAGGCGAGCCTCGCCGAGGCACCGGACAACACCTTTGAGCGCGACGATCTGCACGACTGGCGCTTCGGCGACTTGCCGCTGGAAATCGAAGTCGACCAGGGCGGTATCACCTTGCCAGGCCACCCGGCGCTGGTTGACCAGGGAGACAGCGTGGCGATCCGCGTCTACGGTGCCGCCAACCTCGCGCAACGGCACCACGCGTTCGGCTGCAGACGATTGTTCGCGCTGCAACTGCGCGACGAATTGCGGTATCTCAACAAACAATTGAAACGGCTCGACAAGCTGGCGTTGCGCTTTGCCGGGCGCGGTACGGTCGAGGAGCTCAAGGCCGACCTCGCGAACAGTGCGCTAGACCGTGCTTTTCTCGAGGGTCGCTCGCTGCCGCGCACGCGCGAAGCGTTCCTGGATGCGCTGAGCCGAGGAAAACCCACTCTTCAAGGGCACGCGAACGACCTCTGCGATCGACTCGGCCAGGCGTTGGACGCCTGCCATGCAGTCGAACAACGCATTCGAGACAACGCCTCTCTCGCCTGGGTCGAGGCGGTGTCAGACATCCGCGACCAGATCGACTACCTGATCTACCCCGGCATGTTGGCGGCGACACCAGCGTCACGTTTGAGCCGCCTGCCGGTGTACTTCAAGGCGATAGACCGGCGCCTCGACGCAATCGATCGCGCGCCGGACAAAGATCGAAGACTACGCGCCGAATTCGCTCCGATTTGGGAGCGGTTCAAGGCGCTACCCACTACGCTTGATGATGATCTCGATTTCGATACCGACTGGCTCGCCCTGCGATGGCTCTGTGAAGAGTTGCGCATCTCCCTCTTCGCGCAGGAACTCGGCACGGTGGACAAAGTCTCAGTCGCCCGCACCGAGAAACGCCTGGAGGCGCTTGAACGCCGTGTTTAAGAGAGTCAATGCCGTGCTGTTGTGGCTCTTGCCCACAGCTGTTTTTGCCATCTGCGAGCCGGTGTTCGAAAGGCCACCTCATGCGCTTGCGCGAGCATGGGGCCCGCAACCTCCATCGCTGCCGGCGGTTGGCGACACCGCTGTCTGGCCGCATCCAACCCACAAGAACGGCCACCACTTGCGCATTCACAGTGTGGCTGATCCGTCCACATTGAAAACAACCGGTATCGAACCCGAAGCGTTGAACACGCGCCATGAGTACAGCCAGCACAGCGCGTTTTCGGCGACCGGTCGCTGGCTGATCAGCCACGGCAACACGCAAAGGGTGCTATTCGACGGCATGCAATACACCGCCATTCGAGCCATCACTCGAGAACACAGAATCGCTGACTGGCAGTGGGACCCGAAAGACGACAACATTGCCTACTACATGGCCCTGGAGCGTAACGCGGTAATGCGCTACGACGTAAAGGCCGACAAACACGAACCCATCCTGACGGCTGACACCGTCGCACACTGGATAGAAACCGACAGAACACTCACGCTGGAAGGCAACCACGGCCAGGGGGCCACCTCGGCTTCTGGCGACCGCATGGCAGCAAAATTTGCCACTGGAGACGACGCCATTGTCGTGGTGTTCGACCCCCGCTCTAGGGCGTACATTGCCCATGCCGAATTTCCCGGCCTGGCCGGTCAACGCAAGATGGATTGGCAGGGCTTGTCACCTTCAGGAGACAAGCTCCTGGTCCAGGGGCATTTCGACGCGCTCTACAAGACGGCGTTCGCAGACGGCAACCGCAATCAGCAAGTTCGCATTTTCGACGTTGATTCCCTCGACACACTCAATGGACAGCTCGTGATTGGTCGCGCATCGCATTTCGACTTCATGCGCGACAGCCGGGGTCGCGAATTTTTTGTCATCGCGGGCTCGCAACCCCCCGATGGTTGGAAAGGCAAGCGCGAGCGCGTTCGCGGCCTGGTGCAAGGCCTGTACACCGTCGATCTCGAGACACTAGCCTGGCGGCAACGATTGAATTTCAGAAAACGCTTCAAGAACGGTGTACCAGCTGTGCACGTGTCCGCCTCACCGAACACGGCACAGGTGTTGTTGAGCTTCTACCAAGGTGGAAACGAAGACAGCGCGATCGACGCCCAGAACAGCCCGATGCTATTTGTCGACCTCGACAACGGCTGGAACACCCGCGTCGCCTGGTTCGGCTGGGATCTCTCGGCCAATCCCGGTCTCGGCGGCTCGGCCCACGGCTACCTGGCCCAACCCCATGCCTCCCACTCCACCAACGTCTGGTTCGCCAACGGCGAGCGCGGCATGAAGGCAGTGTGGGCGTCCGACAACAACACCCGCGACAAGTTGGTTGGCAATATGGTTGTCGCCGAGCTCGAGTGCCCGGCAAACGAGTGACCGCTTCCCAGATCTGATCACCACAGAACGCACCAAACCTACGCAACAGTTGGGTGAGTATCAGTGCTGATCAAGCGCCTTGCTTGCAATTTCCCAGGCATCTCGAGAAAGCGAATCGATATCGAGGATGCGCGCCAGAGCGTCTTTCGCCTGTTGCTGCCGGGGCGGCGTGTGGCGACGCCATCCTGAGAGTGCGCCGACCAGACGCGCACTGGTTTGCGGGTTCACGGCGTCGTAGCGGGCAATGAAGTCGCTCAGAATTCGATAGCCTCGACCGTCAGCGGCATGAAACCGAAGCGGGTTGTTAAACGCGAACGCGCCCATCACCGCGCGTGCGCGGTTGGGGTTGCGGATGTCGAA
>CALDHJ010000582.1 GCA_937941555.1 uncultured Granulosicoccaceae bacterium
CTGCAGACGTGCCGCCGCAAGCGTCCGCGCTCACGCGCTCGGCGTCGGATGCGTGTGCGGATACCGCGCCGGACAAAGTAGAGGATTTGCGTGTGCTGCCCGCGGTGCCGGAGGCGTCTGTCGATCACACACCGTGCCCGCTCGAGCCTGAGGCCGAGCGCCGCTGAGGTCAGCTGATGGCGTCGCGCTTGAACACCACCAGATGATCTAGCGCAAGTCTGACCCCGATCTGTTCGCCGACCTGCCTGTCTAAATGGCTTGGCGCGGCACACAGCACCCTCGTGCTGCCCGGCAGGCGCACTGTGTAGAGGTGCTCCGAACCGCGAAACTTGCGCTCGACGATTTCGCCACGGTAGTCGGAATTCTCATCGAGCACCACGTCGTCGGGCCGCACCAGTAATTCGATGGGTGTGGCCTCCGGGTAGGGCGCAGCCTGGTTCATCGGGATCTCGCCCAGTTCGGTCATCAGCTCGGTGTCGGTCATCACACTGCCGCACAGCAAAACCCCTTCACCGACAAAATTGGCAACAAAGCGATCGGCCGGCTCGTGGTAGAGGGTGTAGGCGACATCCCATTGCACGATTTCCCCGGCATTCATGACACCGATGCTGTCTGCGATGGCGAAGGCCTCGAGCTGGTCGTGGGTCACCACCAGGGCGGTTGTGCCTTCGAGTTTGAGCAATTCGCGCACGTCGCGCGCCAGGGCTTCGCGGCGCTCGGCGTCCTGGCCGCTGAAGGGTTCGTCCATCAACAGCAGGGCGGGGCGGTTGGCGATGGCGCGCGCGAGCGCGACGCGTTGTTGTTGGCCGCCTGAAAGCTCGTGCGGGAACCGCTTGCCGGCACTCGCGAGGTCGATCATGCGCAGCAGCTGCGCCACCCGAGCCTGGCGGTGACTGCGCGCCTGACGTTTGAGCCCGAATGCGATGTTGTCGGCGATGTTGAGGTGCGGAAAGAGTGCGAGGTCCTGAAAGACCATGCCGATGCCGCGTTGCTCGGTCTTGAGATGGTGCCGTTCGTCGCAGAGAAGGGTGTCACCAAGGCTGATGCGGCCAGAGGAGACGGTTTCGAGGCCCGCGATCGCGCGCAGGATAGTGGTCTTGCCGCAGCCGGAGGGGCCCAGCAGGCAGCCGATCTGGCCGGCCTCCAGCTCGAAGCTCACATTGCGGACGATTTCATTGCCGCCAAGGTGCACACGCACCTGGTCGAAGGCCAGGGGGGCTGCGCTCGGGCGCTCGGATAGGGGCTGGGGTTGCGACACGGTTGCTCACAATGGTCTCGCGTGCGGCCGCCTTTGCCGCCGCCTGCAGTGGTGCCTATGGTACAACGGCTGGGTGTTTGAGTTTGGCCTGTGCGTTCATGCCCGTGTTGCCCGAATCACCCCTGACCCCAATCCCTGTCCCCGGCGCCCTCGCGGCACCCGGCGAACGCTTGGTCGCGGCCCTGACCGACGCGGGCGAGATCCCGAACGGGGTCGATTCGGGTGACCTGGGCCGTCAGTTGGGTCACCTGGCCGCGACCAGTGATTTCGCCGCGCAGTCGTTGCAGCGCACCCCCGGCTTGCTTGCTGAGCTGCTCGACGGCGATCTTGCCTCGGCGCGCAGCGCCGCGGATTATGCCGAGGCGGTCAGCGCTGCGCTCGACGCGGCGCGGGATGAGCCCGCTGCGTTTCGGGCAGTGCGTCGGCTCCGGCGCAAGGAGATGGTGCGTATCGCCTGGCGGGACCTGCTGCAGATCGCCCCTGGCACGCGCGACACGCTCGATGAACTCTCGGCCCTCGCCGAGGCCTTGACGGTCGGTGCCATGCGCTACAGCCATGCTCGACTGGTGGAGCGCCACGGCGAGCCGATGAGTGCGGCGGGGGAGCCGCAGGCCCTGATCGCGCTCGGCATGGGCAAGCTCGGTGGCCGCGAGCTCAACTTTTCCTCCGACATCGACCTGATCTTTGCCTTTGCCGAGGCCGGCACCACCACCGGATTGGATGCTGCCGGTCGACGCGGCCTCGACAACAGCCCGTTCTTCACCAAGGTCGCCCAGCGCTCGATTGCGCTGCTCAACGACACCACCGCCGACGGCTTTGTCTTCCGGGTCGACATGCGCCTGCGACCCTTCGGGGCGAGTGGACCACTGGTGATGAACTTCGACGGGCTCGAGGCGTACTACCTCACGCAGGGCCGCGAGTGGGAGCGCTACGCGATGATCAAGGCGCGCGCGCTCGGTGGCCTGCCTGAACACGTGGCGCAACTCGAGGCGTTGCTGCGGCCGTTCATTTACCGCCGTTACCTCGACTATGGGGCGATCGATTCCCTGCGCGACCTCAAGCAGACCATGGTGGCGGAGCGTGCGCGCAAAGGGGGCGATGATTGCGTCAAGCTCGGTGTCGGCGGTATCCGAGAAATCGAATTTGTGGTGCAGAGCTTTCAATTGGTGCGGGGCGGCCGCGACCCCGGCCTGCAACGCCGGGGATTGGTGCCGGTGCTGCACTGTATCGGAGAGCTCGGGTTGTTGGCAGCGGATGAGGTGCGGTTTCTGCTCGATGCCTACGAGCTGTTGAGGCGTCTGGAAAACCGCTTGCAGA
>CALDHJ010000583.1 GCA_937941555.1 uncultured Granulosicoccaceae bacterium
ACCCGGCTCAATGGGACCTGATCCGTCACGATGCAAGCCTGATCCCGAACGCGATTGAAGAAGCGGTGCGGTTGTCCACCCCTATCCGCGCGTTCACGCGCTACGTGATCAAGGACAGCGAGATTAGCGGCGTCCCGGTGCCTGAAGGGGCGAGGGTGCTGGTGATCTACGCGTCTGCCAACCGCGACGAGCGCAAGTTCCCAAACCCAGACAACTTTGATGTGACGCGCGATGTCCATGATCACGTGGGATTCGGCCAGGGCGTGCACATGTGCATGGGCTTGCACCTCGCGCGGCGCGAAATGATTTTGTTGCTTGAAGCCTTGCGCCGACGGGTCGCGCGATTCGAATTGCTCGGCACACCCACTGTCGCGATGAACAATACCATTCGCGCCTACTCGAGCATGCCGATCAAGGTGCACCTCGCCGACACGCCACTGATCGACACGCCAGTCGAAGCCCGTGCGGAGCCCGCATGGCTGGACGTGGTGGTCACGCGACGCGAGACGATTGCCACCGACATTGTCGGTTTCGAATTGCAGGCCGCAAACGGCGATGTGCTGCCGGCCTACGCGCCCGGGTCCCATGTCGATCTGCAGGTGCGCTCGGGTCTGATTCGACAGTACTCGCTGACGGGCGATGCGAGCGACACCCGCCGCTACCGACTCGGGATTCTCAAGGACCCCAACTCCCGCGGCGGCTCCGAGGCGGTGCACGCGAATTTTCAGGTCGGCCAGCGGGTGCGAATCGGAGTGCCACGCGACCACTTTGCGTTGGTTGCAGACGCGACTCACAGTGTGCTGTTCGCGGGCGGCATCGGTATCACACCGATGCTGAGCATGGCCTATGCTCTGGCCGAGTGCGGGGCGTCCTGGACACTCCACTACTGCGGACGGTCGCTCGACCGCCTGGCCTTTCGCGACGAACTGGCGGCCTTTGGTGATCGGGTGAAATTGCACCTCGACGATGGCGACGACGTGCAGCGGTTGGACCTGCAACGCGTGTTGGCAGAAGCCAACCCCGGGCACCACCTCTACACCTGCGGCCCGAACGGTTTCATGGACGCCGTGGTGAACGCCGCAAGAGACTGTGGCTGGGCGGAGTCGAACCTGCACCTCGAGCGCTTCGGCGCCGAGCTCGACGCGGACGGCGCGCCGTTCACCCTGATCGCAAAACGCTCCGGCATCACGGTAGACGTGGAACCGGGCGAGACCATCGCCAGCGTGCTTGAGGCCCACGGGATCAGCGTGCCGGTATCCTGCCAATCCGGTGTGTGTGGCACCTGCCTGACACGCGTGATCGACGGCACACCCGACCACCGAGATTTCGTGCAAACCGATCTCGAGAAGGCAGCGAATTCACACATCACGGTGTGCTGTTCACGCTCCAGAACGCGAACCCTGGTGCTGGATCTCTGAGTGCCCGAGCAACCCTCCACGTGTTTCATCCGCTGTAGGGCAGGCTTCAACCTGCCTCTTTCACGAATCTTAACAACGCAATCAGCGCATACCTGCGGCTGAAACCGCACCCACAGGGACACCGACCTCAAGCGACGGCGTTTGCGCAGTTGATGTAGATAGCGCGGTGTACGGTTCAGCGCCTGTATCGCTCCGGTTCGCTGCGCGAAGCCGTGGCTCCCACAAAGATCAAGTGATGGCGCTATTTTGTGGGAGCGATGTCCTCGGCGGAGCCGAGACGGCGCGAATGCCTTCCGCGCGATGAATGTCAGTCCATGCGCCAGTCGGGCCTGACCCATTCGGCGTCCCAGTGCGCGTACTGCATGACGGTGTCTGCAAGGCCTGCGCGTAACGGGTTGGCGACGATGTACCGTGCTGTCTCGATGAGCGAATCTTCTGCTCGGATTGCGCGGTCGAAAAAGCCGCGTTGCCAAACGATGTGTCCACTCGCGCGCCACCGGCTGTAGCGCTTGACGCGTGCAATCGCGTCTCCGAGCAAGCCGCTACGCAGGGTTGCTAGCCAATGCACGTGGTCCGGCATCACGACAAAACAGTGTGTTGATACCCGGTGGGCATCCGCCTCGCGCTTCAGGGATTGCACCACGGCGCGCGCGTTGGCCAGCGATGACAAGTCTTCGGATTTACGGGTACAAGAGAAGCGGAGGTGATAGGCCGTGTCGGGTTCAGAATGGCGACCGATTCTCAAGCGATGGCTTTGGGGCGTTTGCATGCTGTACCAGTTGAATAGACTCTTTGTCAGCATCCGATGGTGTTGGGTCTGACACCAGCACCACGGTGCGGCAGATTGGCGTGTGTCGGGCAATCTGTTTCACGCGGGCAACTGATCGCGCGGTGTCAGCGAGGATGATGCCGGTGCGCAGGTGTGCTGTTTGAGGTATGAATCGCTCCGGTTCGCTACGCGAAGCCGTGGCTCCCACAGGTGTGGTGCGATGGATCTGGCACTGGCACGTTCTTGTGGGAGCGATGTCCTCGGCGTAGCCGAGACGGCGCGAACGATGTCTTCGAGACTGCAGCGACGGCGGGGCTCAAAGCTGCCTGGTGTTGCGCTGAAGCCAGGCATGGTCCTCTCGGTCGAGCCTGGCTATTACCGCCCTGACGACCTAGGCATTCGCATCGAAAACCTCGTCATCGTCAAAAAGCACAAACGCAAAGCCGACGAGCGCGA
>CALDHJ010000584.1 GCA_937941555.1 uncultured Granulosicoccaceae bacterium
AACCGGCCAAACGGCAGGCGGTGACCAACCCTGCAAAAACCCTCTACGCGGTCAAGCGACTGATCGGCCGGCGTTTCGAGGACAAGGAAGTCCAGAAAGACATCAAGTTGGTGCCTTACACCATCTCCAAGGCCGACAACGGCGACGCCTGGGTCGAGGTAGATGGCAACCGCATGGCGCCCCCCGAGGTGTCGGCGCGGGTTCTCATGAAAATGAAGAAGACCGCCGAAGACTACCTTGGCGAGGCAGTGACCGAAGCGGTCATCACGGTCCCGGCCTACTTCAACGACAGCCAGCGCCAGGCGACCAAGGATGCCGGCAAGATCGCAGGCCTTGAGGTCAAGCGGATCATCAACGAGCCGACGGCAGCGGCGCTCGCCTACGGCATGGACAAGAATTCCGGCGACAGCAAGATCGTTGTGTACGACCTCGGCGGCGGGACCTTCGACGTCTCGGTCATCGAGATCGCCGAAATCGACGGCGAGAAGCAGTTCGAAGTGCTCTCGACCAACGGCAACACCTTCCTCGGTGGTGAGGATTTCGACAACCGACTGATCGACTACCTGGTCGAGGAGTTCAAGAAAGACCAGGGCTTCGACCTGCGCGGTGATCCGCTCGCCATGCAGCGCCTCAAGGAAGGGGCCGAGAAGGCGAAGATCGAGTTGTCTTCCGGTCAACAGACGGACGTCAATCTGCCCTACATCACGGCCGATCAGTCTGGCCCCAAGCACCTCAACATCAAGATCACCCGCGCGAAGTTCGAGTCGCTCGTGGAAGACCTCGTGCAGGGCACGATCGATCCGTGCCGCACGGCACTCAAGGACGCCGGCATCAAGTCGTCCGAGATCACCGACGTGATCATGGTTGGTGGCCAGACGCGTATGCCGATGGTGCAGGATGTAGTGAAGGATTTCTTCGGCCAGGAGCCGCGCCGGGATGTGAACCCGGACGAAGCGGTCGCGCTCGGCGCAGCTATTCAGGGCGGTGTGCTCGGTGGTGAGGTCAAGGACGTGCTGTTGCTCGATGTAACACCGCTGTCACTCGGAATTGAGACGCTCGGTGGCGTGATGACCAAGCTGATCGAGAAGAACACCACAATCCCGACGAAAGCGCAGCAGGTCTTCTCTACCGCCGACGACAACCAGAGCGCGGTCACCGTGCACGTGTTGCAGGGCGAGCGTGAACTCGCGCAGGGCAACAAGTCGCTCGGCAAGTTCGACCTGACCGACATTCCGCCGGCGCAGCGCGGCGTGCCGCAGATCGAGGTCGCTTTCGACATCGACGCCAACGGCATCCTCAACGTGTCGGCGAAAGACAAGGCGACTGGCAAGGAACAGTCGATCGTGATCAAGGCATCTTCCGGTCTCTCGGACGACGAAATCGACAAGATGGTGCGTGATGCCGAGTTGCACGCCGACGAAGACCGCAAGCTGCGGGAAATGGTCGAACTGCGCAATCAGGCTGAGAACCTCATCCACGGCACCGAGAAATCGCTCGAGACGCTGGGCGAGCAGGCAAGCGACGCCGAGAAGGCCGACGTCAAGAGCAAGATCGACGCACTGCGCGGCACGCTTGACGGCGACGACAAAGAGGCGGTTACGGCGGCCATGGAAGCCCTGTCGGCTTCAGCAAGCGAGCTGGCGCAGCGTGCATATGCGGCTTCAGCCGGTGGGGCTGAAGGCGCCGAGGGCGTTGACGCCAACGCATCTGCTGATGCGGCGGACGACGCCGTTGATGCCGAGTTTGAAGAAGTCAAAGACGACGACAACAAACCCGCGTAGGCTCTCGCAGTCGCACATCCAAGCCGGGGCTGCATGACGCCGCCCCGGTTTTTCTGTTTTACAGGTAGTCAGACATGTCAAAACGCGATTATTACGAGGTCCTCGGTGTCGCCAAGGGAAGCGACGAGGCCACGCTGAAGAAAGCGTATCGCCGACTGGCAATGAAATACCACCCGGATCGCAACGCTGGAGACGATTCGGCTGAAGCCAAGTTCAAGGAAGCGAAAGAAGCCTGGGATATCCTGGGTGACGAGCGCAAACGCGCCGTCTACGATCAATACGGCCACGCCGGCCTGGAAGGCGGCATGGGCGGCGGCGGTGGCGCCGGCGGATTCAACGGCGACTTCGGCGACATATTCGGTGACGTGTTCGGCGATATTTTCGGCCAGCGCGGCGGCGGTCGTGGATCACGTGCCTCGCGTGGATCGGACCTGCAATACAACCTTGACGTGTCGCTTGAAGACGCGGTGCGCGGCACGGAAGTCAAGATTCAGGTCCCAACGCTCATCGATTGCGACACCTGCGAGGGCAGCGGTGCCAAGCCCGGCACAACGCCGAGCACCTGTGGCACCTGCAACGGCATGGGTCAGGTGCGTATGCAGCAGGGTTTTTTCTCCGTACAGCAGACCTGCCCGAATTGCCGTGGCGAAGGGCGGGTGGTCAAGGACCCCTGCAACGACTGCAACGGCCGCGGCAAGAACCAGGAAAACAAGACACTCTCGATCAAGATACCGGCCGGTGTCGACACCGGTGATCGGATTCGCTTGAGCGGTGAGGGTGAGCCCGGCGATCGCGGCGGCCCGACAGGTGACCTCTATGTGCAGATCCGCGTATTGCAACACGAGATTTTCGAGCGCGACGGGGCCAATCTGCTCTGCAACGTGCCGATCAACATGATCACAGCCTCGCTCGGCGGCGAGCTCGAAGTGCCAACACTCGACGGTCGGGTCAAGCTCAAGATTCCCGCGGGAACTCAGAACGGCAAGCTGTTTCGCTTGCGCGGCAAAGGCGTCAAGCCGGTGCGCGGCGGGGCTGTGGGCGACCTGATGTGTGAAATTCGAGTCGAGACGCCGGTCAACCTGAACGCTGAGCAGAAAGAGCTTCTCCAGCGCCTCGGGGAATCCCTGCACGGCGACAAGCACAGCCCGGAACACAGCGGCTGGATCGATTCGGTCAAATCCTTTTTCGAGCGCAGCTGAGTCCAACCCGTGTCAGACCCGGATTGGCAGGCGCGTTTTGGCGGCATCGAACGCCTCTACGGGCTCGATGCGGCAGCGCGCATTCGCCGTTCCAGTGTCTGTGTCGTGGGGCTCGGTGGCGTCGGTTCCTGGGCTGCCGAAGCGCTTGTGCGAACCGGCGTTGGCGCGATCCGCGTGGTCGACCTCGACGATATCTGTATCAGCAACACCAATCGGCAGTCGCACGCGCTTGATGGCCAGGTGGGGCAGTTCAAGGCCGAGGCGTTGGCGGCGCGCTTGCGCCTCATCAACCCGGACTGCGTTGTCGAAGCGGTAGTGGATTTCGCCACCGGTGATAACCTCGAGCAGGTGCTGCAGGCGCCACTCGACGGCGTGCTCGATTGCATCGACAGCGTGCACGCAAAGACGGACCTGCTCAATTGGTGCCGCCGACAGAAGCTGATGCTGGTATCCACCGGCGGCGCCGGTGGGCGGACCGACCCGACCCGTTTGCACATTGCCGATCTGAATACGGTGCGCGGTGACGCGCTCGCCGCGCGGGTGCGATCCCGGCTTCGGCACCGCTACGGATACAGTCGAAACCCCAAACGGCGCTACGGCATTCCCACGGTCTACTCAGACGAACCCGTGCGCCACCCGCACCCCGATGGCAGTGTGCAGCAACACCGCCGGCGTGATGCCTCACCCGGCAGGCTCGACTGTGCGTCCGGCTTTGGTGCCTCGACCATGGTCACCGCGAGTTTCGGCATGGCAGCGGCAGCCGAGTTGGTGCGGCGTCTGGCGCGAACTGACCACTGACAAGAACCAGGCTTGGCATCGAGCGAAAGGCGTGTGCGTGGAAATTTCCAACAGTGATAGCGTTGGTGTCAAACCTGCTCAAGTTCGACCAGCGTGCCGCTGAAGTCCGAGGGGTGCAGGAACAATACAGGTTTGCCGTGAGCGCCGATTTTGGGCTCCCCGTCACCAAGCACGCGTGCGCCAGTGGCGATCAGGGTATCGCGCGCGGTGATGATGTCGTCGACCTCGTAGCACAGGTGGTGCATGCCGCCGCGCGGGTTCTTGTCGAGAAAGCCCTGAATCGGTGAAGCCTCACCCAACGGGTGCAGCAATTCGATTTTGGTGTTCGGCAGGGTGATGAAGACCACCGTGACCCCGTGCTCGGGCAGCGCCTCGGGCGCGGAGACAGTGGCACCGAGTTGATCGCGGTAGGTTGCCGTTGCGGCGTCGAGGTCCGGCACCGCGATGGCGACGTGGTTGAGCCGGCCGATCATGCGTCCGTGTCCTCGAACTCGATGATGACCTGGTCGACATCCAGGCTTTCACCAGCTTGTGCCGCGACCCGCTTGACGGTGCCGTCACGCTCTGCAAGCAGCACATTTTCCATTTTCATGGCTTCGACCACGGCGAGTTCCTGACCGGCCTTGACGGCGTCACCCTCGTTGACCGACACGCGGACCAGCAGGCCCGGCATCGGCGAGAGCAGGAACGCGCTCATGTCGGCGTCGATCTGTTCGGGCATGAAGCCGACGAGTTCGGCGAGGTGTCCGGGGTAGAGGCTCCAGGTATCGATCCGGCCGTCGCAGGTTATTTGCCAGGTCTGACCAAGCCGGTTGACCTGAAGCGTTTTGGTCTCGCCGTCGATCTCGGCGTGCAGGCGAATCTGGCCCGGTTGCCAATCCCAGACACCGCTGAGGTCTGCGTTGTCGGTGGTCACGCGCAAGCCATCGGTATGACGCGACACGCGCACCGGCGAAATGTTGCCGTCCTGTTGGATGCAATAGTCACGGGCGTCGGGCAGCGCCACGTCGCGCAAGCGGCCACTGAGTTGCGCGTTCAGATCGTCTTCCATCGACTGACAACAGGCCGCTGCCGCGAGCGACAAGGCGGGGTTGCCCGGCACGTTGCGGCTATTGAAGCCGTCAGGGTAATGCTGGTCGATGAAGCCGGTGTGGATCTCGCCGCTCTTGAAGTCGGGGTGGTCGAGCAGCGCCGTGAGGAAGGGGATGTTGTGTTGCACACCGCGGATGACGTAGTTGTCGAGTGCGGTGCGCATGGCCGCCGTCGCGCTGGCGCGGTCGGGGCCCCAGGTCACGAGCTTGGCGATCATCGGGTCGTAGAACATCGAGATGTCCGACCCGGCCATGACGCCGGTGTCGACGCGCACCGAGTCGCTTTCGGTCGGGGGTTGGTAGTGCGACAGACGGCCAGTCGACGGCATGAAGTTGCGGTCGGGGTCTTCGGCGTAGACGCGGCATTCCAGTGACCAGCCGTCGAGTGCGATGTCGTCCTGCGCCATCGCGAGGGTCTCACCGGCCGCCACGCGGATCATCTGCTCGACGAGGTCGAGTCCGGTGATCATCTCGGTGACCGGGTGCTCGACCTGCAGGCGGGTGTTCATCTCAAGAAAGTAGAACTGGCGGTTGACGTCGACGATGAATTCGACCGTCCCGGCCGAGCGGTAGTCCACAGCCTTTGCCAGCGCCACGGCCTGTTCGCCCATCGCGCGGCGGGTGTCGGCGTCGAGAAACGGCGAGGGCGCCTCTTCGATGACTTTCTGGTGGCGGCGTTGGATCGAACACTCGCGCTCTTGCAGGTAGAGCGTATTGCCGTGAGTGTCAGCCAGGACTTGTATTTCGATGTGACGCGGTTGTTCGATGTACTTCTCGATGAAGACGCGGTCGTCGCCGAAGGCGTTGCGGGCCTCGTTCTGGGCGCTGTTGAAGCCGTCAATGACGTCGTCGAGGGTCCACGCGATGCGCATGCCCTTGCCGCCGCCGCCCGCAGATGCCTTGAGCATCACCGGGCAGCCGATGGTTTCGGCGAGTGTGCGGGCTTCCTGGGCCGAGGACAGGGCGTCCGGGTGGCCAGGGACAGTGCTGACGCCCGCAGACTGTGCGAGCTTCTTCGACTCGATCTTGTCGCCCATCACGGCGATGGCGTGGGTGCCCGGCCCGATGAAGGTGACACCGGCCGCCTCGAGCGCGTTGGCAAATTCGCTGTTCTCGGAGAGAAAGCCGAAGCCCGGGTGCACGGCTTCGGCGCCGGTTTGTTTGATGGCCTCGAGGATACGGTCGATGCGCAGGTAGCTCTCGGTGCTTGCGGATCCGCCGACTGCAACGGCCTCATCACACATCTGGACGTGCAGACTGTCGCGATCGGCCTCTGAGTAGATGGCGACCGTGCTGATGCCAAGCGCCTTGCAGGTTCGTGCGATACGACAGGCAATCTCGCCACGGTTGGCAATGAGGATCTTGTTAAAAAGCTGGGTCATGTGCTGCGTGTCCGGGCGAGGGGTGTCAAAGCGGGATGTTGCCGTGTTTCTTCCACGGGTTGTCCAACTGCTTGTTGGCGAGCGACCGAAGGCCGTTGCAGATGCGCCGTCGCGTGTTTTCCGGCTGGATGACTTCGTCGATGAATCCCAGGCTGGCGGCCACGAAGGGGTTGGCGAACTTGTCCTTGTATTCGGCTTCGCGTGCCGCAATGGCGTCGGGGTCATCTTTGTCTTGTCTGAAGATGATCTCGACAGCGCCCTTGGCACCCATCACCGCGATCTCGGCCGACGGCCAGCTGTAATTGAGGTCGCCGCGCAGGTGTTTGGATGCCATGACGTCGTAGGCACCACCATAGGCTTTGCGGGTGATCAGCGTGATTTTCGGGACCGTGGCCTCGGCGAAGGCGTACAACAGCTTCGCTCCGTGCTTGATGATGCCGCCGTATTCCTGTGATGTACCAGGCAGGAAGCCCGGCACGTCAACCAGCGTCACGAGCGGGATGTTGAAGGCATCGCAAAAGCGTACGAAGCGCGCGGCTTTCTTGCTCGAGTTGATGTCGAGGCAGCCCGCGAGCACGGTGGGCTGGTTGGCGACGATGCCGACAGGCGCTCCTTCGAAGCGGGCAAACCCGATGACGATATTCTTGGCGTATTCAGCCTGCACTTCAAAAAAGTCGCCGGCGTCGACAACGGCGTGGATCAGGTCCTTGATGTCGTAGGGCTGGTTCGGGTTGGCCGGCACCAGGGTGTTGAGGCTCGGTTCCGGGCGATCACTCGGATCGCTGCAGGGGCGGGTGGGTGCCTTCTCCCGGTTGTTGGCCGGCAGGAAACCGATCAGCTTGCGCAGCTGGAGCAGCGCGTCGATGTCGTTATCGAACGCAAAATCGGCAACACCCGAGACGCTGTTGTGGGTGTGGGCGCCACCGAGTTCTTCCTGGGTCACTTCTTCGTGCGTGACGGTCTTGACCACTTCTGGACCAGTGACAAACATGTAGGAGGTGTTCTTGACCATGCCGATGAAGTCGGTCATCGCCGGCGAATAGACCGCACCCCCCGCGCAAGGCCCCATCACCATTGACAACTGTGGCACCACGCCCGAGGCGAGCACGTTGCGTTGGAATACGTCGGCGTAGCCCGCGAGCGACGCGACGCCTTCCTGTATGCGTGCGCCACCTGAATCGTTGAGTCCGATGACCGGGACGCCCAGCTTCATCGCCGCATCCATGACCTTGCAGATCTTGCGTGCGTGCGCGGCTGACAGGGATCCGCCGTAGACCGTGAAGTCCTGGCTGAACACCAGCACTTGTCGGCCGTCGACGGTGCCGGAACCGGTGACCACACCGTCACCCGGTATCCGCTGAGAATCCATGCCGAAGTCGTGGCAGTCGTGTTCGACGAACATGTCCCACTCTTCAAAGGAGCCCGGGTCGAGCAGGACATCGAGGCGTTCGCGCGCGGTGAGCTTGCCACGCGCGTGTTGCTTGTCGATTCGGGCTTGGCCACCGCCCAGTCGGGCGGCGGCGCGTTTGGCGTGCAGGGTGTCGATCACGGATGACATGAGTGGGGTTCCGTCAGGAGGCGTTCGGGTAGCCGAGGGTGGCGAGTGCGTCGGTGATTTCGTCAAGGATGGCCGGATCGTCGATCGTTGCCGGCATCTTCCAGTCCCGCCCGTCGGCGATGGCGCGCACGGTGCCGCGCAGAATTTTTCCGGATCGGGTTTTCGGCAGGCGGTTAACCACCACGGCGAGTTTGAATGCGGCAACCGGACCGATTGTGTCGCGCACCTGCTGCACACATTCTGCAACGATGTCGCCGTGGTCACGTGCGCTGTTTGAACTGAGCACCAGCAGGCCCAGCGGCAGTTGACCCTTCAGGCTGTCTTCGACGCCCAGCACGGCGCACTCGGCGACGTCCGGGTGTTCAGCGAGGACTTCTTCCATCTGGCCAGTCGAGAGTCGGTGCCCGGCGACGTTGATGACATCGTCGGTGCGCGACATTACGAAGACATAGCCGTTGTCGTCGATGTAGCCGGCATCGCCTGTCTCGTAGTAGCCCGGGAAGGTGTCGAAATAGGCGCTAACGAAGCGTTCCTTCGCGTTCCACAGTGTCAGAAACGACCCCGGTGGCAACGGTGATTTGACCGCCAGCGCGCCAATTTCGCCACGAGGAACGGGCTGCCCCTCGGCGTCGAGCACGTCCAACCGGTAGCCCGGCACCGGCCGAGTCGGGCTGCCCGCGACCACAGGCAGGTGTTCGATGCCGATGCAGTTGGCCGCGATGGCCCAGCCAGTCTCGGTCTGCCACCAGTGGTCGATGACCGGGACCTTCAAATGGTCTTCAGCCCAGTGCAGGGTGTCGGGGTCACAGCGCTCACCGGCGAGAAAGAGTGTTCTGAAATTACTGAGGTCGTATCGCGCCAGGTGAGTCGCGTCCGGGTCCTCTTTCTTGATGGCCCTGAATGCAGTGGGCGCGGTGAAAAGGCACGCGACCTTGTGCTCACTGATCACGCGCCAAAATGCGCCGGGATCGGGTGTGCCGACCGGTTTGCCCTCGTACATCACCGTGGTGTTGCCGTTGGCGAGTGGGCCGTAGACGATGTACGAGTGGCCGACGACCCAGCCGACATCCGACGCCGCCCAGTAGACTTCACCGGGTTTGACGCCGTAGAGGTTGCTCATCG
>CALDHJ010000585.1 GCA_937941555.1 uncultured Granulosicoccaceae bacterium
CATCACTCTGCACGGGGGCTACATCCCCTTCGGCGGTACTTTCCTCACCTTCTCCGACTACTCGCGCAACGCGCTGCGCATGTCGGCGCTGATGAAGCGCCGCACCATCCACGTCTTCACCCACGACTCGATCGGCCTCGGCGAAGACGGCCCGACGCACCAGTCTGTCGAACACGCAGCGGCGTTGCGCCTGATCCCGAACCTCGACGTCTGGCGCCCGGGCGACCTGAGCGAAACCTTCGTCGCCTGGACCGAGTCCCTCGCCGCAGCTGACCGCCCGAGCGCCCTGTTGCTGTCGCGCCAGGGCATGCCGCCGCAGCCGCGCGACGAGGCCACGCGCAACGCGATTGCGCGCGGTGGTTACGTGCTCAAAGACGCCGGCAACCCGGTTGCCGTCGTCATCGGCACCGGTTCGGAATTGCACCTCGCCGTTGAAGCAGCCGACGCCCTCGCGCAAGACGGCATCGCCGTGCGCGTGGTGTCGATGCCCTGTCTCGATGCCTTCGAGCGCCAGGATGCGGCCTACCAGGAGAGCGTCCTGCCAGCCGGTCTGCCGGTTGCCGCGATCGAAGCCGGTGTGCCGGATAGCTGGTTGCGTTTCGCACCGCGCAGCCGCGTGATCGGCATGCCAGGCTACGGCGAATCCGCGCCCGGTGGCGTGCTCTACGACCACTTTGGCATCACCAGCGCCGCGCTCGCCGACGCCGTTCGCAAGGCGCTCGCATGAAGCAACCCGCGCTGATCGCCCCGTCCATTCTGGCCGCCAACTTCGCGGCCCTCGGACAGGACGTCGACGACGCCATCGCCTCGGGCGCCGAGTGGGTGCATTTCGATGTGATGGATAACCACTATGTGCCCAACCTCAGCTTCGGGCCGGTGGTGTGTCAGGCCCTGCGCGACCACGGCGTGACCGCGCCGATCGATGTCCACCTGATGGTCAAGCCGGTCGACCGCATCGTGCCGGAGTTCGGCGCGGCGGGTGCGAGCAGCATCACCTTCCACCCCGAGGCGAGTGATCACATCGATCGCACGCTGCAGTTGATTCGGGACCAGGGCTGTCAAAGCGGGCTGGTGTTCAACCCGGCAACCCCGCTCGATTGCCTGAAGTACGTACTCGACAAGATCGACATTGTGTTGCTGATGTCGGTTAACCCGGGCTTTGGTGGGCAATCGTTCATCCCCTCGACGCTCGACAAGCTGCGCGAGGCACGCGCCCTGATCGACGCGAGCGGACGGGATATACGCCTTCAAGTTGACGGCGGGGTCAAACTCGACAACATCGCCGACATCGCCGCTGCGGGTGCCGACACCTTCGTTGCGGGTTCCGCATTTTTCGGTGCGGCCCAGGCATCCGACAGCCACCGCTTCAACACCGTTTGCACCGAATTGCTGTCGCGCGCTCGCGACACTGCCTGAGTACCATCCGACCAACGGATTGCGATCGCGGTTGAATCGCCCGCCCCGCTCAGGGGTTTGATCCGGCCGATTGGTCGGACGGGGGGCGCCCGTGCGCGCCAGCGTGAACCAACTGCTCCCGCACCACCCAGACGCTCGCCGCAATCAACAACAGCGCACCGGCAAACACCTGCTCGCTGGGCCATTCGCTGAATATCAGCGCACCGATCATCACCATCCAGATGAATTGCGTGTTGACCATCACGGTCAGGAAGTGCGCCGGCACCAACTTTACTGCCTCGACAATCAACCACCGCGACAAGAACATGAACAGCGAATAGGCCGTGATCCAGAACACATCGATCCACGCCATTGGCACATACACAAACGGCAACAACGCCAGCATGGCCCCGCTGATGACCACATTCGGATAAAAAATCAGCAACATTGGCCGGTGTTCGCGCTGACTGATATAACGCGACAACACAATCGACAGGGTGCCGGTGACAACCCCGATGCTCGCGCACACGTAACCGATCAGCTTGCCGTCGGTCGCGCCGGCAAACAGCAGACCAACACCCACTCCCGCAACCCCCAACGCGAGCCAGCTTCGCGCCGCCACCTGCTCACCCAGAATCGGTTTCGCCGCCACGCCGGATAGCAACGGCGCGAGGCCGATGAACAGGAAGACTTCGGCAAAATCGAGGTGTTTGAATGCGTAGTAGTAACCGACAACGGCGACACATGCGCAGACGCTTCGAAGGCCCATCGCGATCGGGTGCGCGGTGCGCCAATCAAGGCGTTCACCGGTCCACCGCGAGCCCGTGACACAAAACAGGCAAATCAACACACCAGAGAAGACAAAGAGCTGCGGTGCTTCGAAATGGCTTGCGCAATATTTGATGATGCCATCGGTGATAGCCGCGACGAAGGTAAACAAGAGCGCGAGTGCAACACCCACCCACACCGATCGCACGCCGCGCAACGCGCTTGGCTCATGCATGTGCGAGGACAGACACAGAGCGCGAAAAAGCCTGAAAGAAACCGGGGAATTCGGCACAACTGGCGTCCAGTGCATGCACACTGGCGCGTGTTCTGTCACTCAGCTGCTGGCCACCGCCAGCGAGAAAGCGTTCCCAGGACGCACACCGGCCATCACCGCTTTGCCACAGTGCGTGCGAGAGTTCGCGTAGCGGGCTGGGTTGCCGCGCACGTTCCTGTCGCGCGAACACACAATCGGATGCGGCGAATCCGTTGGCAAACAACACCCGACCCGACAGCGTCGCAGCCCACCCCAGGGTCAGTGCCTCGTGGTAGTAGTCCGCACCCGGCACGCATCGGCCAGTCGGCTCTGCCTGTATTTTTTCATGGGCCGAGCACAGCACTTGCTGCCAGTAAAACGGGGGTTCGCTGCCGCTGTATTGCAGCGCCACCGCCACTTCCGCCAGCAGATCCATGTCGTTATCCAGCAAGGCCACCATGCCGGCGTTGTAAAGCGACGTCGAGACGTCTCCCAACCAGGTTGGCTCAACTGCGCCGTACCGACTCGCATAAAACACCGCATGGGTGAGCTCGAACGCCGCTTTGCGATTGGGCACCGCAAAGAACGCCGCGTTGCCACAGAACGCGGCGATGCGCTCGCAAAGCGCAGAATCGTGCCTCGATTCCAATATCCAATCGGCTTCCAGACGCTGCAAATCGGATAATTCACCCGACATCAGATTCTGTTGCCGAACATGGTCAGCAAGCCGTTCAAACAGCCGCTGCCCATAACCCAACACTTCGAGGTCACGGATAATAGAGAGAATAAAACGGTAATACTGGGGAAAGAACTGCAATCGCGACGCGCAGGTTGAATGAAAGGTTTCGTAGTGCGCAAGTGCATCAAAATCGACGGCCGTATCGGATACAACCAGCAAGCGCAACAGCTCAGCGTTTTCTTTCAGCCAATAAACATCGTCCGCCGAACGTCGCTGACTGACAAAAGCCGACAGCAACGCGTCAACATCCTGCACACGTACGGGTGCTTCTTCGGAAACGGCATACAACACGCTTGACAACTCCCTGTCGCCAAAAACGATTTCAACGCGGCGCCAGGCTTTTGCGCCTGACACCGCCACACGTTACGTTTTTCCACGGCAAGATCTTACAAAGAGAAGCAATGCATCGATCGCTGACAGCACAGACCAGTCGAACAGACTCGACCGACCCATGACGTCAATGCAAATATTCCGCAGCTGTATTATCAGTGCCGCCGAGAATCGGGTATCAGGATTTATAACAACCGAACAGCTCAGAGCCTTGGCCCTGAAGGGTGTCGCCACCGCGCTTCTGGTTGTAACAACCGTACAACTCACTGCCATAACCGGTGTAAAGGTTTCCGCGAGCTTCGGCGTAGCAGCCGAACAACTCACACCCTTCCCCGGAAAAAACGTCAGCCTCAACCGGTGACACGGTTGGCGAAACCTGCTGATTCATTGCGATATTGGACTGCATGATTTTCAACCTCCATATTGTTAATCAAGCGCGGTCGATTATGCACGCAATTCACCGGCGTGCAAACCAAACATTTTAAATTGAACGACCCTCATTTGGTTTTCATTTCACAGACGGAATTAAACAACCACCACAAAAACGTGAATACGCACCGCGCAAACGCGAATACAGAAAACGAAAGCGTGAACTTCCTGATCATCCAATCTCGTCGACCCGCCTCCGCAACGCCAACCTGTTGTGTTCGTTGATCACACACATCAACCCACGTGCTCGTGCGCCAAGCCGCGTTCCAACGCAGCCCCCCGTACCCAGCCTCAAGCTGCCATCACCCTGATCATTGCTGTGTGTACGGCCTGACGCCACAAGCCAACGCGGGTAAACTGCGATATCACGCCCAGCCCCACCGACAAGAGAACGCGAATGAGCGACGTCACGACACTTGAGATCCTCGGATCAACCGCACTGATCACCGTCGACAATCCACCCGTGAACGCTGCGAGTGCCGCCGTGCGGCAGGGGCTTGTCAACCGCATCGACGAAGCCAACAGCAATGATGCAGTCGACGTCATCGCCATCATCGGTGCCGGGCGCACCTTCACCGCCGGTGCGGATATTCGAGAGTTCGGCAAAACACCTGTCGAGCCCATGCTGACCGAGGTGTGTTCGCACATCGAAGCCTCGGCCAAGCCCGTTATCGCCGTGCTGCACGGCACGACGCTCGGCGGAGGGCTCGAGATTGCGCTGGGCTGCCATGCCCGTATCGGTGTGCCCACTGTGCAACTGGGCTTCCCCGAGGTGTCACTCGGCATCATTCCCGGTGCCGGTGGCACACAACGCGCGCCTCGGCTGTCCGGCATGGGCGCCGCCGCTGAGTACATCGCGTCAGGTCGCCGCCTAAGCAGTGACGAGGCGCTGGCAAAAGGCCTTCTGGACGCCATCGCGGATGGTGAACCGCGTGCGATTGCTCTCGATCAGGCAGAGCGTGTGCGCCAAGGTGACCTCGCGACCCGCCGCGTCGGCGAACTCGACGCCTCCCTGGATCCGGACGCCATCACTGCCGCACGTGCCGCCGTGGCAAAACGGGCACCACTGCTGGTGGCGCCGCAGCGCTGCATCGACGCGGTGGCTGACAGCACCCTCGAGTTGTCGGCGGGTCTCGCCCGCGAGCGCGAGCTCTTCGCCGAATGCATGGCGACAGACCAGCACAAGGGTCTCGTGCATGCCTTTTTTGCCGAACGCGCTGTGCAGAAGATTCCCGAAGCCAGCGAAACACCCCGCCCAATCGAAAGCCTCGGTGTAGTGGGCGGCGGCACCATGGGCTCCGGCATCGCGACTTCAGCGCTGTTTGCCGGCCTGCCCGTCACTCTGGTCGAAATGAACGCAGACGGGCTCGACCGTGCACGCACTGCAATCGCGGGCAACCTCGCCGGTGCAGTCAAGCGCGGCAAGCTCAGCCAGGACAAGCACGACGCCATTCTGGCCTCGGCACTGACATTCAGCACCGATCTTGCGGACCTTGCCGAGTCCGACCTCGTGATCGAAGCGGTGTTCGAGGACATGGATGTCAAGAAAGACATTTTTGCCAAGCTCGACACCCTCTGCAAACCCACCGCACTGCTCGCGAGCAACACGTCCTACCTCGACATCAATGTCATCGCGGCTTGCACCAATCGCCCGACCCAGGTCCTCGGCCTGCACTTCTTCTCGCCTGCACACATCATGCGGCTGCTCGAAGTTGTGGTCGGGGATCAGACGGCACCGGATGTGGTTGCAACCGGTTTTGCACTGGGCAAACGCCTTCGCAAGGTGGCTGTCCGGGCAGGTGTGTGTGACGGTTTCATCGGCAACCGCATCCTCGGCCACTTTCGCAAAGTCGCCGATTACATGATGCTCGACGGCGCCCACTACAGCCAGATTGACGCCGCCCTCGAAGACTTCGGGTTCGCCATGGGCCCTTTTGCGGTATCCGACCTCGCCGGCCTCGACATCGGCTGGGCGACCCGCAAGCGACTCGCCGCCACCAAACCCGCGGCTGAACGCGATGTCGGTGTCTCCGACCGCATCTGCGAGAACGGCTGGTTCGGGCGCAAGACCCAGCGCGGCTTCTACGACTACCGCAGCGGTAAGAAAGCCGCCAACCCCGACGTCGACGCGATTCTCGAAGCTGAGCGCCAGGCCGCCGGCATTACCCCTGCCGCATTCGAGAACAGCGACATCGTCGACCGCTACATGACAGCCATGATTGCCGAAGCGACACGCGTGATCGAAGACGGCATAGCGCTGCGCCCGGTCGACGTCGATACCGTTTTTCTGTTTGGCTACGGCTTTCCGCGCCAACGCGGTGGCCCACTGCACTACGCCGACACCCTCGGTGCGGCAGCGCTGGTCGCGCGGATGGAACGCTGGGCAGAAGAAGATGCCCACTACTGGCAAGTGCCCGCGTTGTTGCGCAAGATGGCGGCAGACGGCAGCACCTTTGCCGACCTGAACCGCGCCTGATATCGATTGCCGCGCCGCACCCGTCGGTGCAGCGCCTTCCCGGAGACCCCCATGGATTTCAGTTTCAGCGCTGAAGAGCGCGCCTTCGAGGCCGAGGCCGAAGCCTTTCTTGCGGAGAAGTTGCCCGCCGACATCGCCGCCCGCGTCCACCGCGGTGAGAGTATCGGCAAAGAAGACACCGAGCGCTGGCAGGCCATCCTCAATGATCAGGGCTGGCTCGCGGTCACCTGGCCTGTCGAGTACGGCGGCACCGGGTGGGACCCGGTCCAGCAGTATCTCTACGATGCCGCCGCCTGGCGCGCCGGCGCGCCGCGCACCGTGCCTTTCGGCTTGAGCATGCTCGGGCCGGTGTTGATCGCGTTTGGCACCGACGAGCAGAAAGCCCACTACCTGCCGCGCATCCTCAACGGCGACGACTGGTGGTGTCAGGGCTATTCGGAGCCTGGCGCGGGCTCAGACCTCGCAAGCTTGCGCACACGCGCCGACCGCGACGGCGATGACTACATCATCAACGGCCAGAAAACCTGGACCACACTCGGCCAGTACGCCAACAAGATCTTCTGCCTCGTGCGCACCAGCAACGATGGCAAGCCGCAGGAGGGCATCAGTTTCGTACTGGTCGACATCGATACACCCGGGATCGAGATGCGCCCGATCAAACTGATCGAGGGTGGCCACGAAGTGAACGAAGTCTTCTTCACGGACGTCCGCGTCCCCGTCGCCAACCGCGTCGGCGAAGAGAACAAGGGCTGGACCATCGCCAAGTTTCTGCTCGGCCATGAACGCACCGGCATCGCTGGCGTCGGGCTGTCGCGCCACACCCTGAGCACCCTGAAAAATCTAGCCGCGAACACCCTGCGACGCGGCAAGCCGCTGATCGAAGACCCGCTCTTCGCCGCCCGCATCGCCGAAGTCGAAATCGACCTCGCGGCGATGATGATCACCAACCTGCGCATGCTCAGCCAGTCACAAGGCAGCCCTGGCCCCGAAGCCTCGATGCTCAAGATCAAGGGCACGGTGATTCACCAGACGCTGAACGACCTCGCTCGCCGTGCGCTCGGCCCGGCCGCGGCCCCCTTTCCGGCAGAAGCCATGGCCGGCAACCTCGCACTCGTCGACGACACCCAGGCGCGCAACGCCGCGCGCTACTTCAACAACCGAAAACTCTCGATATTCGGCGGCTCCAACGAGATTCAGCGGAACATCCTGACCAAAATGACCATGGGGGCGCGCCGATGAACTTCGAACCGACAGAAGAGCGGCGCATGATCAGCGACGCACTGGACCGCCTGCTCGCCGAACACTGTGACATCGGCGCGCGCGATGCCGCCGCGTTCGAGGCGCCATACAGTAACCCGGCCGCGTGGCAGGCCTTGAGCGAGATGGGCGCCTTCGCCGCACTCGCAGACGAATCAGCCGGCGGTCTCGGCGGCGACGGTTTCGATATCGCTTGTGTGTTCGAGCGCCTGGGCCGCGCGTTGTGCAGTGAGCCGGTGCTGCCGCAACTCATGGCCATCCGATTGCTCGCGGCAAGCGGCGCCGCCGAGCTCGAAGCCGCGATCAGCGGCGAGACGCGCTGCGCGCTCGCCTTCGACGAAGCCGACGCCTGGTTTGAACTTGAGCGCATCGACACCCGTGCCGAAGCGGCTGACGGTGGCTATCGACTCAATGGCCGCAAGAGCCTAGTCTACGGCGGCCCCGCCGCCACGGTGATGCTCGTCGCCGCCACACTCGACGGCACCCTCGCACTCTTTGCGGTGGCAAGCGATGGC
>CALDHJ010000586.1 GCA_937941555.1 uncultured Granulosicoccaceae bacterium
ACACCACACCGCATCAGGCGTTGGCACCAGCCCGACGGGCAAGCTGGCAGCACAACAATGGTGCATTGCACCATCCAGATGCGCAGTCGAGTGCTGATAGTGCCGTCGCTGCCGTTCAGCTCTTGCGGCGTCAGCAGCCACATTCGCGACAGGCCCAGCCAGGGCGAGCCCGGATTTTCGTTGCCTCACTGGTCCGATTGAGGCAAGGTATCCAAATTGAATACGTATGCAATCTGTCTCGCCGGAGCGATCCCATGACACCCGAAGAAATGGAGAAACGGACGGTCCGCTACGGCGAACTGGTGCCCTGCAAGACCGCGTTCATCGACGCGCACACGCCAGGCTCCGACCAGAAGGAAAACTTCACCATCATCGGCGCCGGCGTCTCGGAGAGCCCGGATCAGCACGTGCACATCCGCGAGACACCCGGCTTCAACATCGGCGCGGCCGGGCAACCGCCCCATTGCCGAAACTCGCTCCACACCCACCGCACCGCCGAGGTCTTTTTCGTGTTGCGCGGACGCTGGCGCTTTTTCTGGGGCCGCCACGGTGATGCTGGCGAAGTGGTGCTCGAAGAAGGCGACATCTTCAACATCCCGACTGGCATGTTTCGCGGCTTCGAGAACATCGGCACCGACTACGGCATGATCATGGCGATCCTCGGTGGCGACGACGCCGGTGGCGGCGTGTTGTGGGCGCCGCAGGTTATCGAGGAGGCGCGCGAACACGGCCTCGTGCTCGCTGAAACCGGGCAACTCTATGACACCAAACGCGGCGAGTCGCTGCCCGACGGCGTCGCGCCCATGCCGGTCATGGACGACGCAAGCCTGGCACTCATGCAGGAGCCCGCCACCCGAGATGTCGTGCCGCACCATGTGGCGCGCTACTGGGATCTCATGGCCCTCGCCGATCGGCAACCCGCGCGCGTGATCGGAGAAGATGCACTGCTCTATGACAAGCCCGGATTCGAAGTCGACTTCCTCACCCGCGGTTCGCTCGACGACAGCCGGATAGAAAGCAGCCGTCACGAAATCCTCATGCCGATGCGCGGCCACTGGCAACTGGCCTGGGACGGCGGCACCACAACACTCAACCCCGGTGACACCTGTGCCATCCCCCCCGGCTTGAGCCACGCCATCGCACCGTCGATGAGTGGCGAGTCGAGTCTGTACCGCGTGCGCAATACCGACGACCGAGCCGGGCCGACCACACCGCGACCCACCTGACCCAGCCTGTGGCCACACCCTCGGTTGAAGGCGCACACGCCCTGCCTCTGGTGTTGTTGCCGGGGATGATGTGCGATGCGCGCCTGTTCGCGCCGCAGATCACCGCCTTTTCTGCTGAACGCGCGGTCATGGTGGCGCCGCTGCACGCCGCCGATACCATCGACGCGCTGGCGCAGGCCGTATTGCGTGATGCGCCGCCGCGCTTTGCCCTCGCCGGATTGTCGATGGGCGGGATCGTCGCCATGGCGGTGCTGCGCCATGCGCCCGACCGCGTCGACCGCGTCGCCCTGCTCGACACCAACCCTCTCGCCGAGACGCCCGAACGCGCCGCCGAGCGCGCGCCGCAAATCGAGCGGGCACTGCGCGGAGAATTGCGAGCGATCCTGCGCGACGAGATGAAACCCCACTATCTCGCCCCCGACTCCGACCACAAGACACTGCTCGACCTGTGCATGGCGATGGGCATGTCACTCGGTCCGGAGGTGTTTGCACGCCAGTCACGCGCGTTGCGCGCGCGACCCGACCACACCGAAACACTCAGTCACTCACCCCATCCGGCGCTGATCGCTTGCGGTGAGCACGACACCTTGTGCCCACTTGAGCGCCACACCGTGATGCGTGATCTGATGCCAAATGCCACCTTGACGGTGATCGCCGACGCCGGTCACCTGCCCACACTCGAGAACCCGGACGCTACCAACACCGCGATGAGCGACTGGCTACGCCGCTGAGCCGCACGCGCAAGCGATCAGAATTCCCTTGCGCAAAAGCAACGCAAAAACGCCGCTTCGCCGCGCGATGAGAAGTCGACGATACGGGAATCAGGGACGCGCTCACCCCAACCCTTGCGCAGCACATGCTCGAGCAGCACCTGCCCCAGACGACCCGCCAGGTGCAGCCGGCGTGCACTCCAATCAAGACAGGCCCGGCACTGTGGACGGCGGCTTCCGGATGCAGCAGGCAGCTCTTGCTCGACGCCAAGCGCCCGCAACGCCGCGTCACCCGTTTCGCTGACGCGAACGTGTGGCGAATCGGTTGCCGGCTCCACCAACAGAATGCCCCGTTGGTGCAAGCCATCGAACAGGGCCACACCCAGGTCGCCGGCGAGGTGGTCGTAACACACACGGGCTTTGCGCAAGGCCGGTGACGAGGGGCCGGTTGCGACCGTTGAACAGCGCGGTCTGCCGCCAAGCCCCATAAGCTGCTCGAGCAATTGCGCCACCGACTCACCGGCGAGGGCAAAATAGTGGTGACGCCCCTGCCGGTGGCGCTGGATCAAGCCCTCATCAAACAGTCGCGCGAGGTGGCTGCTGGCGGTTTGCCGAGTCACCCCGGCGGTGTTCGAGAGCTCCGTGGCGGTCAGCGCGCGCCCATCCATCAGCGCGACCAGCATCGCGGCGCGGGCCGGGTCGCCGATGGCGCTTGCGATTCGAGCGATGGGTGGGGATTCGATCATGACGTGATGCTGCCCCCAGACGGGGCGCGGTTCAAGCCCGACACTTCGGTGCGGCTCGAAGCGTTGTCGGCCAGACGCACTGACACTGCTCACACCCTGCGATCACGAGGACACGGCCATGGCCATCACTTGCTTCATCGAATACCACATCGAGCCGACCCAACGCGCCGACTTCGCCACCTACGCCCGGGCCTGGGGCGAGATCATTCCGGACTGCGGCGCAGACCTCTTCGGCTATTTCGGGCCGCACGAAGGCTGCAGCGAAACGGCCTACGGCGTCTACACCCTGCCCGATCTCGCGAGCTACGAGCGCTACCGCGCCCGCCTGGCAGAACACCCGGGCGCACAGGCCAATTTCGCCTTCGCCCAGGCACGGCGATTTCTGCGTCGAGAGCGTCGCCGCTTTCTGGTAAAAGACTCGGCAGGCTGACATGGCCTGGCCCACCCATGGAGACACCCGCTGATGATTGCTGTCGTATTTGAAGTCTGGCCAGACCCGGGTAACCGCAGCCGTTACCTCGACCTCGCCGCCGAGTTGAAACCGTTGCTCGAATCGATCGACGGTTTCATCTCGGTCGAACGCTTCGAGAGCCTGACGGAATCGGGCAAGATGTTGTCGCTGAGCTTCTTCCGGGACGAGCAGGCGGTGATGGCCTGGCGCAATACCCTCGAGCACCGCAAGGCGCAAGCGTTGGGCCGCTCAGGCTACTTCCTCAACTACCGCTTGCGGGTGTGTGAAGTGCTGCGCGACTACGGGATGCGCGAGCGCGATCAGATTCCGGACGACAGCACACGCTGAACGCAAGGGCGGCCCGGGCGATCTGGCGTGACCGCCTTGGTGACACAAATTGGCTCTCGTCAGGTCGGGTCCGTTTCACCGTCCGACCCGAGCACCGCCCCGTTGGCGCGCGCGGCGCGCACCGCCTCGGCAGAGTAGCCGATCTCCCGCAGAATCAACTCGGCCTCTGCACCGGGTGCGCCGGGTGCACGCGGCTCGGGAGCGGGCGTGCGACTGAAGCGCGGCGCGGGTGCGGCCTGAGCGACTCCGTCAACATCGACCCAGGTCTCGCGGGCGGCATTGTGCGGGTGTGTCATCGCGTCGGAAAAGCTCAACACCGGCGCTACGCAGGCGTCGCTGCCGGCAAACACTGCCTCCCAGTGTGCACGTGACTGCGACGCGATGATCTCCGCAATCCGAGCCTGCCACGCGGGCCAGCCGTTGCGATCATACTGCGGTGGCATGTCACTCGGGTCGATCTCGAGACCCGCAACAAAGGTCTTGAAAAAAGCCGGCTCGAGCGGCCCGACACTCAGGTACTGTTGATCCGCCGTCTCGTAGCAGCGATAGAATGGCGCGCCGCCGTCGAGCAGATTCGCGCCTCGCGCGTCCGCCCATTCGCCACGCGCCACCCACTGGTACATCAGGCCCATCATCGCTGGCACCCCATCGACCATGGCGGCATCGACCACCTGCCCTGCGCCGGACCGATCGCGCTCCCACAGCGCTGCAAACACGCCGAACAGAAGGAACATCGTGCCGCCGCCGTAGTCTCCCACCAGATTGAGCGGCGGCGGCGGTGGCAGTGTCGGATCGCCCATGGCGCCAAGAGCTCCGCTGAGAGCCAGGTAGTTGAGGTCATGTCCCGCGGTGCTTGCCAAGGGGCCGCTCTGCCCCCAACCGGTCATGCGCGCATACACCAGCGCCGGGTGGCGCTCGAGCAGGGTGTCGGGACCGAGCCCGAGCCGCTCCATGACACCGGGCCGGAAGCCCTCGATCAACACATCGGCGCGCGCCACCATCTCGATCGCAATGGCCACGGCCTCGGGCTGTTTGAGATCGAGTGCAATGGAGCGTTTGTTTCGGCGGTTGATGTCGGTCGTGTCGGCAGCCGCGGCCGCCCGATCGATCACCGTGACGGTCGCGCCGAGGTCGGCCAGGAGCTGTCCAGCCAGCGGCGCGGGTCCGAGCCCGGCCATTTCAACGACAGTGAGCCCTCTCAGTGGGCCTGATTGCGTTGTCACGTCGTGTCTCTCCTGCGCGTCAATCGGCTGATTCCCTTCCTCGGTGAACTCTAAACCCGAACACCACAAGCGCTCGACATTAATTTTTACTCAAACGCAGCGTTACCACGCGTAAGAACGACAATCTCGACTATGTTCTGTGGGCCGAATGCGGCTGACCGCTGCTGACGCCGCGGCTTGCCGGCAAACGGCACGCCAGACATCAGCCACAACGCGTAGCGCGCTCTCTTGCCGCAGCAACCGTTGACAGCACCAGGAGACCAGTTTGCCATCGGGCCACCCTTCACGCACCGCACTGGCGCCGTCCACACAGCCGTTCTCAGAGCTCCCGCCCGCGGCCTATCTCGCGCTGTTCGGGATCTCGGTCTGCATCGCATTGTTCATATCGCTCATCCTCCCGGCACTGGGGATGGCCGCCAAATGGGGAGGCACCGGTCACGACGGCTATCTCGAACTGGCTGCCAGCCTGCACGCCGGGACCGGCTTCCGCTTCAGCGCCGATGGGCCACCGGTGTTCCACCGCCCGCCGCTCTACCCGGCGCTGTTGGCGCCCGTCATGGGTTTCGGCGTACCCGTGCAGAAGATCTATGTCGCCCTGCTGAATAGTGTGTTCTTCACGGTGGCCTGTCTCTACACCGTGAGATCTGTCCAGCTTTTGTACCGCCACCCGGCGGTCGGTGTTGTCGCCGTCGTGTTGTTGATGGCCAACCCCTGGATCTACCGGCTGATCAGCTCCCCGCTCAGCGCCGTGATGCAGATGGGCCTCTACACCGCGCTCTGTTTTCATGTGCTGAAGCTTGTCATCGATTGCGATCGGATCACCGCGCTGCCCGCGAGGACGCTCGCCATTCACATCGCCCGCCTGAGCCTGCTGACATCGGCACTGTGTTATTCACACGGCACCAGCCTCTATGTCTGCAGCGCCCTGCTGTTTTTCACCCTGACCTTCACCATCGCCACCGGCCGTTGGCGGTTGACTCTCATGACGACCTTGCTCGCCTGCCTCACGGTCATGGCGCTCGCGCCCTGGGCGGCGCGCAACGAGGCACTGCTCGGGCGCGCGGAACCCGTGACCAGCGGCGCAGGCTATACCTACTTTCTGGGCAACATCTACTGGAACGTCGACAACACGGCCCACCACGGCAACCGCGATCGCAATGCCGTATCACTGATCAGTGGCGGCGTCACGGAGCCGAATAGCGACATGGTCAGCCACTGGGGTGTGGTGGACCCGGCTGTGGATGGCCAGATGCGCGAGGCTATGGTTTCGCACATCGCCGAGAACCCGGTCGAGGTTCTGACCAAGTCGCTGCTGAACCTCGGCGATATCTTTTTCCCAGTCACACACGTCGCGTGGTGTGCAGCGGGCGGTGTGAGTGAGTATTGCGCCGAGACCATGGCGCCCTACCAGCTCGGCCAACGCGTGTTGCGCTCACTCTACTGCGCACTGCTTATCGGCTTTGCCGTGTTCAGCGTGTTTGCCGGATCACGTGCGGCCTGGTGGTTGCCGGGGCTCGCGCTGTGCTGCGCGGGGCTCTACAGCGTGCCCTATCTGCCGATTGCAACCTACGCCCACCACGGCATCTACTCGCTCGGTGCCTTGCCCTTGTTGAGCGCGTTGGCTGCCGCTGCCCTGGTGAGTCTGGCGCGTCGACGGCAGGCGGTGACGGTCGCGCTCTGACACCCGACACGCTAGTCAGCAGACCACCTTGGCGCACGCTTTTCCAGAAAGGCGCTGAGCCCTTCGCGTCCCTCTTGCGAATCGCGAACACGGGCGATGAGATCAACAGTCTGCTCCACCATTGCCGCATTGACGTCACCATCGGCCACATCGAAGACCAACTGCTTCGACAGACGCACGGCATTCGGTGCATTGCGCAACACCCGATCGACTGCAGCATCCACAGCGGCGTCCAGCGCGTCGGCGTCGACCAACTCACCGATCCACCCGAGCGCGAGCGCGCGCTCCGCACCAACCATCTCTCCGGTGACGAATAGGTGTCGGCAAGCCCGCGCACCGATAGCGCGCACAACATAGGGGCTGATGGTAGCCGGCACCATGCCGATCTTCACTTCACTCAACGCAAGCTTGGCATCACTCGAACCGATCACGATATCGCAACAGCTGACAAGGCCCACCCCGCCGCCCATGGCGGCGCCGTGCAGCCGACAGACCGTCGGCATCGGCAAACTGTTCAGCGCGCCGAGCATCGCCGCCAGGCGCGCCGCATCGGCGCGGTTTTCATCGAGCGAGTTGTCGCCCATGCGCCGCATGTAGTGCATGTCTGCCCCGGCACTGAAACTCTTGCCGTTGCCGGCGATCACCACCACCCTGACCGACTCGTCTGACGCGGCCTGAACAAAGGCACCATGCAACGCCTCGATCAGCTGGTCGTCGAAGGCATTGTGCAAGGCCGGGCGATTGAGCGTGAGGCGCAACACGCCTCGGTCATCGCGTTCACTGATCAAGTCGTCGGTCATGGGGGTCTCTACCGGGATGTGTCACCAGACACAACAGGCGTGGCTTTGTTGCACGAGGGCGGTGCTGAACACACCGTCTGCCGTTGTTTCGAGGTGGGCTGTTGGACTATAAGAAGTCTACCGCAACACCTCGTGGCCTGGCATGCACAACGCCCTGATCGATCTCGAACGCTACCCCATCGACCGCCCCGACTCACTGCGGTATCAGCAGGTGTTGCGTGAAACCCGCGAAGCACTCCACGCGCGCGGTTGCGCGGTGTTGTCGGGCTTCCTCACGCCACAGGGCATAGCCGAACTGGTGGCCGAGGCAGACGGCGTCGCCGACAAGGGCCACCGCAGTTTCGGACACACCAACCCCTACTTCAGCGAAGACGACCCCACGCTGCCACCCGAACACCCGGTGCGGCGTTTCTTCCCGCGCTCGAACGCCTTTGTCGCCGCCGACCACTTTCCCACCTCCGGCCCGCTGCGGCGAATTCACGATCACTCGGGATTCGATGCCTTCATCCAGAGCGCTCTCGAGCAAACCGCCTTCTACCGCTACGCCGACCCGCTCGCGGACGTCATTGTCAACGTCGCCGAAGAGGGCAACGGCTTTCCGTGGCACTTCGACACCAACAACTTCACGGTAACGCTTGCGATACAGAACAGCGAGGCCGGTGGCAGCTTCGAATACGCGCCGGACATTCGTCGCGGTGGCGAGCACTTCGACGAGGTGCAAAGGGTGCTCGACGACACCTCGGATCGGGTTCACCGACTGGATCTTCAGCCCGGCGACCTGCAACTCTTCAAGGGCCGATATTCGCTACACCGCGTGGCGCCGCTGCGCGGCAAGACACGGCGCTACGTTGCGATTTTCTCCTACGTCGAAGAACCCGACATGGTCGGAAGCCCGGAACGCACGCGACAGCTCTACGGTCGCGTCTTGCCGATACACCTCGAACGGGCAGGCCTGCGCGCAGACAACTATCTCGATTGACAACACTGCGCGAGAACACGCGGTGTTGCCATGCTGCAGATATCAGGGCGTTGGCGGAGTTGTCTGAGCCTTCTGCTCGGCCCGCACATTGAGCCAGTTGGCGTAGAAGATCAGCGCCGAACCCGCAAAGACTGACAACAGCAGCGGCTCGTCGTAGAGCAGAAAGCCCACCATCGCGATCAGAGGCAACCGCATGAAGTCGAGCGGCATCACGACCGTTGCCGGCGCGAGCTTGAGTGCTTTGGCGAGTGAAAAGTGCGCAATCAACCCGCACACCCCGACCACCACCACCCAGGGCGCGCTCTGCGCGTCGGGGAACGCGATGTCGCCATCCCAGAGTACCGTCACCAAACCGAACACCGCCTGAATGGCCGTGAGCCAGAAGAGGATGCTGGTGATCGATTCGGTGCGGCTCAAGCGTTTGGTCAGGAGAATCGCGCCGGCAAAACCGATCGCGCAGGCCATTGCCGCGAGCGTCGGCGCGGACAACGCCAGGCTGTCGGGCCGCGCCACGACCAATATGCCGACAAAACCGAGGCCACACGCGGCGAGCCGCGTGGCGGTCCAGCGCTCGCCAACCACCAGCGGCGCAAACAAGGCGCCCCAGAGCGGGGTTGAGAATTCGAAGGCAAAGAGTTGCGAGAGCGGAATGAAACCCACCGCGTAGAACCACAGGTTCTGCCCGGCGAAGTGAAACGCATTGCGCGCGACGTGGGTGCCGAGCATGCGACAGCGGATGTCGCGCAGCGCACCCGCTGCGGTCGCCACTGCAAGCACTACGACCAGGCCGATCAGCGAGCGGTACAACATGATCTCGAAGGTATCGAGCTCGCCCGAGAGCTCCCGACCGGCGACCGCCATGAGGCTGAAAGACAACATCGCCCCGATCATCCAGAGTGCGGCGCGGGCGGGATCACTGACGGGGAGTGTGCTCATCCGGTCAAGCTTGACCAATCCGACTCAAGGGCGCAAGCGATACTCAGTTGTCAGCATCCGAGTGCCCGGCAATTTGGCTCGCAAGGTACTTGGCATCCTGCCAGACGCCCCAAATGAAAGATGACCCGCGCATCGAGAGCCAGGGCAACCCGAGAAAATACAAGCCGGGTGATTTCGATACACCGCGCTCATGCACCGGCTTGCCCGCCTCGAAGGTGTCGAGGTCGATCCAGCTGAAATCCTGCGCATAACCTGTCGCCCAGATGATGGAGCCGATACCCGCCTGCGCGAGATCGAGCGACAGCGTCGGATGTGTCAGGCAGCGCGGGTCGGGACCGATCTCGCGCGCACCCGGCTCGACCGGCAGGTCAATGCCCTCACGCGCCACATAGGCGTCCGCTTCATCGAGTACCGACAGGTAATTGGCGTCACCTGCCGCCACGTTCTCGGCGAGGTCGGGCGCGAAGTGCATCACACCGTCGCTGAAGTGCCGGGTCATGCCGACCAGCTGCATGCCGCGCTCGGCGAAGCGGCGGAAATCGACCGTGCGCCCTCCCTCGGCACCACTGACCGCGATGGTGACGTGTTCGCGGCCCGCTTCGGGGGTTTTCATCTCCCACTTGCCCAGCACACCCAGCCACCAGACGAAATCACGATCGCGGTAGCGGCGTGGTGGGCGATCGTGCGGGCCGACCGAGAGGTACACCGTTCGCCCGGCGCGCAGCAGTTCGTCGGCGATCTGAGACCCGGAGGAACCGGCACCAACCACGAGCACTGCCCCGTCGGGTAATTGCTTCGGGTTGGCGTAGTCGTGGGAGTGCAGTTGCCGGACACCCGCTTCAGCCGGCACAACGGGCGGGATCACCGGCGTCTGAAACGGTCCGGTGGCGACAACCAAGTTGTTTGCCGACACCGTGCCGGCACTGGTTTCGACACGCAATTCGG
>CALDHJ010000587.1 GCA_937941555.1 uncultured Granulosicoccaceae bacterium
TTTGGTACGTCAAATTGTCGTGCGGTGTCCGGCGACCATGGCCGATGCGTGTGGCTTCAGGGTGGCGAGCATCTCGGGCAGCAGTTTCGGTGGTGCCGCGACGATCGATCCGTTTTTCAGCCAGTCTTCGCCGCCGTTGAGATCGGTGATCAGGCCGCCCGCCTCACGCACCAGCAGGGCGCCGGCTGCGATGTCCCAGGCTTGCAATCGGCTTTCGTAGAAGCCGTCGAATTGGCCCGCCGCCACTGAAGCGAGGTCCAGGGCGGCTGCGCCAGGACGCCTTATACCAACCGTCTTTTCCGCAAACTGCCGCAGGACCGCGAGCTCCGCATCGAAGTCGTCACCCTCACGAAACGGCAAACCGGTGCCGAGCAGGGCAGCGCTGAGTGTGCGGCAGCTGCTGACCCGGATCTTTCGGTTGTTGAGTTCGGCGCCTGCGCCACGGGACGCGGTGTAGATGTCCTGGGAGACGGGGTTGTAGACCACCGCTTGTTCAATTCGATTGCGGTAGCTCAGCGCAATCGAGACGGCAAATTGCGGGAAGCCGTGCAGGAAGTTGGTGGTGCCGTCGAGTGGATCGATGATCCACTGGTAGCCATCAGCCGTTGCACCGGCGTGTGCGCCACTTTCTTCGGCCAGGAAGCCGTGGTCCGGGTAGGCCTTGTGCAAGACGCCGATGATTTCGGCTTCGGCCTGCCGGTCGACGTCGCTGACGAAATCCTTCGCGCTCTTTTCGCTGACACGCACGCGGTCGAGTCGGTCAAAGTTGCGCATGATAATCTTGCCGCCCGCGCGCGCAGCGCGCACGGCGATATTGAGCATGGGGTGCATGGCTGGGGTGATTAAAGAGCGAAGACAGCCGACAAGGGTAGCGAACAATGACTGAGTGCGCGAGTGAGAATGAAGTGAGTGTGACGAAGTCGACGCCGCGGCAGAGCCTTCGCTTCGTGCTAGTGGAGACATCGCACCCGGGCAACATCGGGGCAGCAGCGCGTGCACTCAAGACGATGGGCTTCGACGAGCTTGCGCTGGTTTCACCACGTCGGTTTCCCAGTGCCGAGGCGACGGCGCGGGCCTCGGGGGCCGACGACATCCTGCAGCAGACGCGGGTCTTCGATAGCCTTGCTGATGCGGTTGCCGATTGCAGCGTCGTGTACGGCACCAGTGCCCGATCGCGCAGTATCGAGTGGCCCACACTGAACCCCTGGGAGCTTGCCGAGCAGGTGCACGCGCGGTCACTGCAGGCCGCAGCGGGGAGCGCTGACACGGTGGCGGTGGTGTTCGGGCGTGAGAGCAGTGGCCTGCGCAATGACGAGCTGATGCTGTGCACCGGACGCGTTCACATCCCGGCCAACCCCGCCTACAGCTCGCTCAACGTGGCGTCTGCCGTGCAGATTCTCGCCTATGAGCTCGCCACCGTCGCGCAGCGCAGTCCGTCAGTTTCGGTCGAGACAGCTGAAGAATCCGAGATCGAACCGCTCGCGGATCAGGCCGATATGGGGCGCTTTTACAGTCACCTCGAATCGGTTCTGACGCGTATTGGCTACTACGACCCGGACAAGCCCCGACAGCTCATGCGGCGACTGCGGCGGCTGTTCAATCGCGCCACTTTGAGCCGCTCAGAACTCCAGATACTGCGCGGTGTACTGGTGGCTGTGGAGCGCCACGGCAAGGACTGAACGCACCAGACGTTCGTGTGTTCGACTGCGCACCCTGATGGGATGGCGGTGGATCGGGTGCAAATTCTACGTGGCTTGTTCCAACTGTCTCAGTGGTGCGAGAGCAGTGCGGGTGTCCACACGTCGGCGAAAGGGGCCGCGCGATTGACGCCTTTGCAGGCCGTCTTTCGCGCGTGCACGACGAGGTTTTGGCAGCCGATGACCGGGCTGAGCCACAGGTGCGGGAAGTGCGATCGAATCGGTTTGAGCAGCGCAACCGCATCGGCCTCATCACGTGGCAACAGATTTAGGACGTAGACCCCGTCTTCTTTGAGTGCGCGAGCGGCGCTCGCGTGGAAGGCGTCGTCGAGGATCGGTGAACCCTCGCTTCGCCCTGCGTGGAGATCACAGAAAATGGCGCTTACCGGCAGTTGCGGCTGGCTCAGGAAGCGTTCGGCTCGGGTCATCAGTATGCGCTCGGGTGCCGCGCCACCGAGCCACCGGTGCGCGAGCGTGACCATCGCGTGGCTGGAGTCGACCGAAACGACACGCGCATTGGGGAACGCGGTGCGCACGCTGCTCGCCAGTGTGCCGCAGCCGTAGCCGAGGTCCAGCACCCGATCCACACGCGGTGTCAGCGCCAGACCTGACAGCATGGTGCGGATGTATTGCATGACGGGCGTCGTCGGGGCGCTCAGCTGCACAGCGGCTTGCACTGCACCGTCGCTGGTGCCAAGCCAGCGGATGTCGCCCTGGTCGTAGACCGCGTACTGCACGCCGTCGCTGACTTCGCGGTGGCGAACCGTGGCCACTCGGGTGTCGGGGGTCGGGTGGTTGGCGAGCATGACGAGACCCTGAGGAGAAGTGAATCAGGCTGTTTCCGGGTTGCGATTTTCGTTCCGAAATCAGGCAGATTTCGGGCGCAATTGACACCCAACTTGCCGGTGCGGGACACTGGCAGGTCGAAATCGCTCAGGGTCCGTGGTTCGGGTCCCGATTGGCTCCGCTCAATACCGGTATGGTCCGATGTGGCACTTGTTGAAGGAAGACATTAACAGCGTATTCAGCCGCGACCCCGCGGCCCGCACGGTGTTTGAAATCGTCACCTGTTACCCCGGTGTGCACGCCGTCCTCTTTCACCGCCTCAACCACTGGTTGTGGGGGCGCGGGTTCAAGTGGTTGGCGCGCTGGTTGTCGTCGGTGGCGCGGTGGCTCACGTCGATCGAGATCCACCCGGGCGCCCGAATCGGCCGTCGGTTTTTCATCGACCACGGCATCGGTGTGGTGATCGGCGAGACCTCCGAAATCGGCGATGACGTCACGCTCTACCACGGCGTTACTCTCGGTGGCGTCACCAGCTTCGAAGGGAAGGGCGGCAAGCGCCACCCCACCCTTGGCAACAATGTGGTGGTCGGTGCCGGCGCCAAAATCCTCGGCCCGTTCACGGTCGAAGATGGTGCGCGAATCGGCTCCAACGCCGTGGTGCTCAAGGCCGTCGGCGCGGGCGCAACGGTAGTCGGCATCCCCGGACGTGAAGTCGGGACGAAAAACGCCGTGGACGCCGAACGCGCCGACTTCGCGCGCAAGATCGGCTTTGATGCCTATGGCCAGACCGCCGACATGCCGGATCCGGTCGCCAACACCATCAACGGCATGCTCGACCACATGCGTGATATGCACGGGCGCATGGACGAGATGTGCCACGCGATGCGTGCCATGGGGCGGCAGGTCGACACCCTCAAGCCCCTCGACATCGATTTCCCTTGTGATGACATCGAGTCGGGCAATGACGCAACCACAAGCGACAAGCCGTCTGACTCTGACAACCCCCGACCGGCAGATGCGGTCAATGCCTGAGGCACGTAGCAGGATGGCAGCGTGCGCCTGACCACCCGCGGACGCTACGCGGTGACCGCGATGTTCGATCTGGCGTTGCAACCGACGTCCGAGCCGGTGGCGCTGGCCGACATCGCATCACGCCAGGACATCTCGCTCTCCTATCTCGAACAGTTGTTTGGCCGTTTGCGTCGCGCGGGCCTGGTCGAGAGTGTGCGCGGACCGGGTGGGGGCTACCGCCTGGCGCGCGAGACCAGTGCGGTGTCGGTCGCGGAGATTCTCAGTGCCGTGGACGAGCTGCTCGATGCGACCCACTGCGGTGGCAACGAGAACTGCAAGCGTGAGCAACGTTGCCCGACCCACAACCTGTGGCATGCGCTCACGGTGCAGATCGACCACTTTCTCAACCGCGTCACGCTGGCCGATCTGTTGGTGGAACCCGGCAACGCCGAACAGCCGCTGCGGCCGATGAAACTGCCGGGTGTGGCCGGTAACACGCCGCCACCTTGACCACCCCGATCTACCTCGACAACGCCGCGACCACACCGGTTGATCCGCGCGTGGCCGAGGTCATGGCCGCCTGTCTGACCGCCGACGGCGATTTCGGCAATCCCGCCTCGTTCAGCCACGGTTTCGGCCTGGCCGCCGCCGACCGGGTGGACGACGCGCGTGATGCGGTCGCGAGCCTTGCGGGGGCTTTGCCGGAGGAAGTGGTGTTCTGCTCCGGCGCGACAGAAGCGAACAATCTCGCCATTCTCGGGGTCGCTGGCCGGTTGCGCGAGCCCGGGCACATGATCAGTGTGAAAACCGAGCACAAGGCGGTGCTCGACCCGCTGACTCATCTGCGGAAGCAGGGCTGGGATGTCGACCTGATGGACGTCGACGCGAGTGGCCGACTCGATCTCGCCGAACTCGAAGCCGCGCTGCGACCGGAGACGGCGCTGGTGTCGGTCATGCACGCCAACAACGAGATCGGCACCCTGCAGGACATCGCTGCCATCGGACAGCTGACGCGTTCGCGAGACGTGTTGCTGCACGTCGACGCCGCGCAGAGTGCAGGCAAGGTTCCGTTCGACATGCACGGCTTGCAAATCGACCTGCTCAGCCTGTGTGCACACAAGTTCTATGGGCCCAAAGGGGTCGGCGCGCTGTGCGTGCGCGGGCGCCCACCGGTCCGATTGCAGGCGCAACTGCACGGCGGCGGGCACCAGCGCGGATTGCGCTCGGGGACCTTGCCAACCCACCAGATTGCGGGCATGGGTGAGGCTTGCCGTATCGCCGCCGCCGAGATGGCTGACGAAGCCGTTCGGCTGGCGTCCTGGCGCGACGCGTTGTGGCAGGGGTTGCAGCAGATCGACGGGGTGCACTTCAACGGGTGTCGCGCGCACCGCCTTCCGGGGCTGCTCAACGTGTCGATCGACGGAGTCGAGGGTGAGAGTCTGCTGTTCGCACTCGAGCACATCGCCGTGTCCAGCGGCAGCGCCTGTACCAGCAGTGATCTGACACCGTCCCATGTGCTGCGGGCCATCGGGTGTGATGCCGAGCGGGCGCAGGGCTCGCTGCGGCTGAGCTTCGGTCGGTTCAACACGGAGCGGGATGCGGCGCTGGCGCTCGCCGATGTGACGCAAGCGGTGGCCCGTCTTCGTGCGTTGGCGCCCGATGGCTGAGCGTTATCCGGAGCCAGTCGTGACGCGATTTCGCCAGCCGCGTTTTGCGCTGACACCGGAT
>CALDHJ010000588.1 GCA_937941555.1 uncultured Granulosicoccaceae bacterium
CCGAGGTGATTCCACCGCGAACCGGTGCCGCTGTCGGTCAAGCTGTCGTCGGCCCAGCTGAAGTCGAGTGTCTGACCATCCAGGCGGCGGTCGTACACGGCAGAGAAGGTCTCGTCGGCAGCGCTCACCACCACTATCGGCGTGTTGCCGAGCTGATCCGAGACGGCACGGCGTTTTTTCATCTGGTCCCAGTCGTAGGCGCGCGCCGCCCCCCCGGCCTCGACGCCTATCACCAGTGCCGGTCGATCCTGCATGTGCCAGCCCGGCAGGCTCGCCTCGTAGTTCATCATGCGATCGCGCATCATGTACTGCTTGGCAAAGTCGGGGTTGTATTGCAGCACCTGGGAGTCGGGGTATTTCTGCAACCAGTTCTCGAGGCTCATCTGCTCGAAGGGGATGTCGGCAAGTGCCTTGCCGGCCTGCGGCCCCTTGACCGCTTCCCCGGTCTCCTGTCGCCACCAGCTGCCAGTGTTCACGTCTTCGAACACCGCGTTGAAAGTGATCGCACCGACCAGCTTGAAGTCGAGCGTCTGACTGTCGACGGTGCGGTCGTAGATGCGGCCGCTGCGGCACAGACCGCAATAGGTGGCCCAGATCGGCTGCCCGCCGATTTCGTCAGGCACCTGGTGGTGGTAGAAGAGCATGCTGGTCGGGTAGGCCTTGGGCACGCCGTTCACGCAGATGCCGATGACCGGCAGGGACGGGTCGATGGTGCTCTCTGTTGCGCTTGTAAACTGCGGCGTGCCGAGCGGCAGAAATTTCACGCGCCCGACCCAGTAGTGGTTGAAGACCCAGTAGATGCCCGCCCAGATCAGCCCGAGCACAATGCTGCCGGGAATCGCCCGCGACATCTCGTCGGTCCGCAGACTGAAAAAGACCAACACCAGCGCCACCACGCCCACGGCGCGGATGGTCTCGATGTGTTTCCACATCACATGCGCAAGGTCGAGCTGCCAGGGGAATTTCTGCAGCACGGGCGGGGTGCCGTTTGCGCTAAGGCCCTTCACCAACTCCAAGATCACGAGCAACACAAACAACTGGAAATATACAATCATCAGACGTCTCCGGCGCGCAGCTCGGCTGCGTAGACGAGGTAGTAGTTTCTGGCGCAGGCGTTGACGGTGTCGTCGGCCATGACGACGAGCGAATCGGCCTTCAAGGCTTTGACCGTATCGGTCTCGTATTGCAAGTCGAGCAAGGTGTCGGCGAGCTCGCAGGCCCACTGGTGGTCGCCCGACTGCTGCGCCGCCTTCAATGCTGCGAGCACGGCATCGGCCCCGCCCGCCAATGCGGTCAGGCGCTCGGCCTTGTCGCGGCGCGGCGTCGGAAACAGGCTGGTTGGGTTACCGTCGAACCAACCCATTTCCCCTTCGAAGTAGGCCCGCGCCGACCAGGTCACGCAGCCGTAGAACTCCTGCAGGAACGGCTTGTCGGCGAGCTCCGGCGGCAGCGCGATGTGTTCGATGAATTCGAGCGGTGTCTCGCCGCGGTTCATGGCGTCCACGGTTTGTGCGATCACGCTGCGGATCGCGGCGCCGTAGTCGAGCAGGTGTTCGCGAATCGTGTCGACACCGGTCAACGGGCGCGTGTGACCGGGCACCAATTGCTCGGCGTTGAAGGCCGCGAGCTGATCGAGGGTGTCAGCCCAGACGCCGAAGTCACGGTAGCGTGTGCCGCGGATGGCGTAGAGGTTGGGGAAGGCCTTGTAATAGTTGTCGCCCGAGAACAGGATCTTCTGCTCGTCCCACCAGACAACGAGGTGGTCGTCGGTCTCGCCGGGTGCGGCGTGCAGAGAGAGGTCGAAGCCACACAGCGACACCTCGTGCAGATCGCCCTCGAAGGTGTGGCTCGGCGCGAGGAACCCCGCGCCGAGCCCCTTGATCGGTCGGTCAGACGGTCCGACACCGATGCTCACGCGCTCGGTCTTGTCGGCGAGACCCATGCCGAACTGGCGCTTGGTACGCGCGAGGATGGCGCGCTTGGGGTTCGGGCGGTCAGAGCCGTCGTCCATGATGTCGAGCGAGAGGTTCGCACGCGAGATCACCTCGGGCGAACCGCCCTCGGCAAACACACTCGCACCGCCGATGTGGTCGCGGTGGCTGTGGGTGTAGATGATCGTCTTGACCGGCAAGTCGGTGATCTTGCGAAATTCCGTGAGGATGTTCGTGGCCGCTGCCGTGCTCTCGGTGGTGTCGATGATGACGACGCCGTCGTCGCCGATCAGCATCGATACATTCGAGCCGGAGTAGCCCACCGCCACCACCACGCGCTCGTGCAGCCGGATGATGTCTTTTTCGAATTCGACGTTGTGTGCGCGCAAGCGCTCCACGGCGTGTTCCGCAGCCATTGGTCTTCCTCCAGTCGGTTGACGGTGATCGAACCGTGCCCGCCGATTGCGCCCGCTGTTCACGGGGGGGGGGCGGACAGGCGATCGCCGCGTCATGCAACATTGTGCAGTATATTGGATTTGTACTGGGTGTTAATAACGGGTTGGGCGCACACAGTGTGCGTTTATCACGAACAATGGCAACGCCCGATTCGCAGGCCTGCCGCCGCGCCCCTCAGCGTGCGGCCTCACCCAAAACCCCGCCGAGTGCCGGGCAGGCCGAGACGATGCGCTGCTCCCAGACCGGCGTCTGGCCACCGTACTTCTGGCGCAGGAAGTTGATGAAGATGCGCACCTTCATCGGCACGTGGGCCGAGCGGCGGTAGAAGGCCGACAGCTGCGG
>CALDHJ010000589.1 GCA_937941555.1 uncultured Granulosicoccaceae bacterium
AATAGCGCATTTCAGTCTCCGCGCTGGGCACCACGCCGCCTTTATTGCCCCTTTTGCAAAACGCGTCACAGATGACCAGTTCATCGAAGCGGCTCAGGACCCTGATGGATTCGACCGCGGCCAATTCCTAGACAAACTGAATCGTGAACTGGTTGCGTTCTTCACGGATCAATCACAGCCAAAGGAACCGTGAACAATCCGCCAAAACCGGTGAGTCGGCCTCACGGAACAGGATCCTGTCCCTGTCAGCGCTTATTCGGCGGCTTCCCTGTGCGCATGCTGGGTTCGCCAGACACTGGGTGTCTCGCCGATGACCCGCTTGAACTCTCGGTGGAAGCTCGACTTGGTGTTGAAGCCGCTGCTGTAGATGACATCGAGGATCAACCGATCCGGGTCACGCAGTTGGGTCAGCGCATGCTCGATACGCAGGCGGTTGATCCACTGCGAGACATTGACACCCTCCACCGCGTTGACCGCGGCTGACACCCGCTTGGATGGCACACCGACCTTGCGCGCGAGCCGCTGCAGGTTCAGGTCGGGATCGAGGTGCAGCATCTGCTCCTGCACACCCTGCTGCACGGCCTCGAAATCCGGGGCGCGGTTCGGCACCTCGACATCCATGTCCTCACTCTCGGGCGCGGCGGCCTCGCCTGGCACACTCGACCAGAGCAACAGCCCCACCCCGATTAGGGTGACGGCCTGCACCACCAGACTGATCGGACCAAGAAAAGCGCCGCCCGTGCGACCGAAATCGATGGCAATGGCGATATCGGCCACCGCCGACACAACGAGCGCTGCGACCACCCCCCAGAGCGCCGCGCGGCTGCTCGCCATGTCGCTCAAACGCGCCCACGGCATGTCGGACTCCTGCCCGCTGCCGAGCACGCCGAGCCGGGCGGCGTAGGCGAGAAACACCAGCGGCACCGCCAGATCGATCGCCGGTGGGAAGACGCGCCAGGCAAAAAACACCAGCACAGCGGGCAGCGCGTGCCACAGCAGTTTCCGCGAGAGCGGTGGGCGGACAAAGCTTGCGTAGGCAAGTGGCGGCAGGAGCACGGCAGTCACCGGCAGCAAGGACGCCAACCCCTGGATGCCGTAGCCGTGGCGCAATCCGATGAGCAGAGATTGCACAGCTGCCAAGGCAAAAAAGGCATCCAGGTAGCCAAATCCCGGGCGCCCCGGGTCACGCATGGCCCGCAGCGCAAGCAACAACACCAGCAACACCGCCGAGGTCAAAAACGGGAAGGGAATCAGCAACATGGAAACAGGACAATCGCATTCGGCGGGGTCGCAGTTTAGCAAAACCGCGATCTGCGACGTCGCGAATTCGCTTGTCGGACGCGCGCCCGACGCGAGACGCCGAAGCTGACTGGGCATTCACAACACCGGACGCCGACAATGAAACGCTCCCACTCCCTCCTCTCCCTGACGCTCACTGCCGCCCTCGGCGTCGCCGCCTGGGCAACCTGGCCCCAAGCTGCGCAATCCTCGCCGACCGGACCTGCCGTCGGCATGGCGCGCCTCGCGGTCGATGACCCGGCTGATCGGCGCGATCTCAACGGCTGGATCTGGTACCCCACGGCATCCGATGCCACCGAAAAGGTGGTCATGGGCAACCCTGTCTGGGCCGGCGTGCACGGCCTCGAAGACGCCGAACCGAAAACGGGCCAGTACCCGCTGCTGCTGGTCTCGCACGGCATGTACGGCCACAACCGCAACCAGGCGTGGCTGGGCCGCGCGCTGGCACAACGGGGCTATCTGGTGGCCGCCGTGAACCACCCCGGATCGACCACCCGAGACCGGCGGCCGGAGGAGTCGCGGCGGTTGTGGGAACGGCCGCGCGATCTATCCCGCTTGCTCGACACCCTGCTCGCCGACCCGGTCTGGGGCGCTCGCATCGACGCCTCACGGATTGCCGCCGCTGGCCATTCCCTTGGCGGCCTGACGGTCATGCGGATTGCAGGCGCGGTTGGCGACAACCTGCGCCACCGGGAAACCTGCGCGGACGCGCCTGACGCGATTGACTGCAGTGCCCTTGCACAACTGAACATCGGCCATGCAGCCGATACCGACGCGCTCGCCGCCAGCAACCGCGACCCGCGAATCAAGGCGGTGGTGTCGATGGATCTCGGCGGCACGCAAACACTGGCACCGACAAGCATTCAGGCAATCGATATCCCGGTGCTGGTCATGGGCGCACCACGCGGCAAGCAGATCGAGCAGGCACGCGAATCCCTGGCATTGGAGGCGTTGCTCGAACCAAGCCTGCTGACTTCATTCCACCTCGAAGACACGGGTCACTTCGACTACCTCGGTGTGTGCACCGAACGCGGCCTTGCGATACTGCTGGACGAAGAGCCTGAGGACGCCTTCATCTGCGAGCAGGGCACCACGGCGCGCGCCGAGAAGCACGCGGCATTCGTTGGCGCGATCAACGGTTTTCTCAACGCCCGCCTCAACTGAACGCAAGCCGGTCCCAGCGGCGAAATGGGCCGCTGGGACACAAACGAATCGCTCCTGACACAGGGGTGTCAGGAGCCGGCCTGAGACTGACCCCGCCAACACAACAACACGGAGTCATCTCAATGTACATCGAACAACTCAACGAGCAACACACGATCGCCATGCGCATCGACACCTGCCTTGCAACCCTGACACAGGACATCGCAGAACCGGTGCAGGCGTTCTACGCCGAGCTCGCAGCAAACGGCGTTACCCCCAAAGACCCGTTGGTGTTTGTCTACCGCGATCTCGACGGTGACATCCATCGACCGTTCAGCCTGGAAGTGGCGCAACCGATCGACGAAGACACCCGCGCACACTACCGGGGCAAGCATGCCCTCGGCACCCTCAAGCCGATGTCTTGCGTGCAACGGGTGCACCAGGGCACGCTCGCCGACATGGGCGAGCGCACCTACGCAACGATGTTCGCAGACCTCGCCAAGGCCGGGATCGCCACTGGTCGCGAGTGCCGCGAGGTGTATACGGTGTTCAACGGCATCGATGCGGCCGACAACGCCACCCACGTGCAGATCGAAGTGTCTCCAAACGCGGGTTGATGCATGAGCACAGCCACTCTGTCTGCCGTCGCCTGCGGCGGCGGCAGACTCGGTGTACCGGATGCTAGGCTGAGCGATAGCAGCGTTCTGTCTGCACCCTCTCACACACGGGGACATTCCTATGGTTCAGCCCACCACTGCCGTAGAGCCGAGCGTGACGCCGCCCTTCGCGAGCGACCAGGTGGCAGACGCATTTTCCCGATTCAACGGAGCCGAACGCGCGACGCTGCTCGCGGTGCGCGGTCTGATCCATGAACTCGCCACCGAGACACCCGGTGTGGGCACGTTGGAGGAGAGCCTGAAATGGGGCTCACCGAGCTACGTCACCGTGTCGCCGCGCACCGGCACACCGATTCGCCTCGATCGTCACAACAGTGACGAGAACACCGTGGGGGTTTACGTGCACTGCCAATCGCGTGTCATGGAACAGTTCAAGCTGGTCCACCCATCCAGCCCACGAACGCTCGGGGCGCGCGCCTTGCTGTTGCACACAGACAAGGCCCTGCCCGTGGAAGCCCTTTCAGACTTTCTCCTTATTGCCCTCACTTACCGCCTGCGCGCACGCCGCTGACCTGACCGGGCGGGTCCCAAAAATCGCCGTGTTAAGCTCGCGCCCTTTGAGCGGTGGATTCCAGCATGCGTCAACTCGGCCAATCGGATTTAACGGTCTCTGCCCTGTGCCTGGGCACCATGACCTACGGCACTCAGACGGGCCGTGACGATGCCCATGCGCAGCTCAGCCTTGCCACCGAGCGCGGAGTGAATTTCATCGACACGGCCGAGATGTACCCGGTGAACCCGATCAGTGCAGAGACGGTGGG
>CALDHJ010000590.1 GCA_937941555.1 uncultured Granulosicoccaceae bacterium
AACAAGACGACGGACCCCAGCAGCTGTGACTTTCAACACCCGAAGCACACGACGCCACCACATACTGAATACGCGCAGATCATCCACCCCAGCCAGACCCATGGCGGTGAGAAAGAACAAGGCGGGCGGAACGCGCTCGACTATCGGGCGCCGCGGATTCCTGACCCTTGCTGCCATTACTGCGACTGGCGCTCTGGCTTACGTTTACAAGTCCGGTAGCCTGGATGGGGTATTGCCCCCGCTCGATCAAGGCGTTGAGGCTCAAACGCCATTGCAAATACAGTACGCGTACTTCTCACCTCCGCAAATTCGCATGCCCGCGGAGTTGCCCTCTCCAATTGCAACAGGCGAGGCAGTGTTGCCGATCGTCGAGCCCACACCGGAGCAGTCGGCTGCAGATGTCAGTGAAGCGCAACGCTTGAATCGCCTGGCGACACTGCACGCCAAGACCCAATCTGAGTACGTTCCCGGAACCCTGCCACCTGCAACCCCGACACCAGAGGCATCAACGCCGCAATCGCCCGACGCGAAACAAGAGACGTCAACGGCAGAAAGTGGCAGCCGGCTCGAGAAACAAGAAAACGGGACCCAAGTTGCAAAAATAACCGTGAAGTCAGGAGATAACTACACCGCTATCGCACAGGGGCTGGGTATCCCCAGCACCGACACCGCGCTCATGCTCGAGTTGCCTGACGTCAAGAAGAAACTGGACCGCCTCATCCCGGGCGAGCAGTTGATTTTCGAACTGAGCGACACAGGGCAATTGATATCCCTGAGCTACGAACTTGATCGGGAGCACCGTCTACGCGCAAGAATGCAAGACGGTGCATTCGTCGCGGAGAAAGAATCGCTCGGCCTCGAGAAACGGCTGATGCAAGCCGCGGGGCATGTCGAGAACTCGATCTTTCTCGCTGCATCTGCGGCCGGTGTGTCTGATGCGCTGATCATGAACATGGCAGAAATCTTCCGCTGGGACGTCGACTTCGCTATGGACATTCAACCGGGCGACACCTTCAAAATCGTATACGAGGGACTGTTCGAGGGCGACCAGCTCAAGCGCACAGGCCAGGTTCTCGCGGTCGAGCTAACCAGCCGACAGAAAACACACAAGGCCTTTTACTACAAAAGAGAGGGGTACAAAGGCGCGTTCTATACGGCAGATGGACGCTCACTCGAGAAACAGTTCTTGCGCAACCCGATGGAAGTGGTTCGTATCACATCTCCGTTCAACCTCTCTCGGCGCCACCCGGTCCTCAACACGATTCGTGCTCACAAGGGTGTTGACTATGGCGCGGCAACTGGCACGCCCATCTTTGCGACAGGCAAAGGCAAGGTCGCGTTCATTGGCGGGAAAGGGGGATACGGCAAGACTGTGATCCTGCAGCACGGCCGAAAATATTCAACTCTCTACGCGCACATGTCCCGCTTCGGCAAAGGTCTCAAACTCGGCGATCGCGTCGAACAAGGCCAGGTGATTGGCTACGTCGGCAAAACTGGCCTGGCGACAGGGCCGCATTTGCATTACGAATTCCGTATAAACGGTAAGCATACCGATCCCCAGACAGTGAATTTCCCTGGTGCAGAATCGTTGCCAAAGTCGGAATTCGCCAACTTCGAGCAACAGAGCAGGCAATCGCGTTTCGCGCTGAACGCACTCAAACTCCCAACTGTGGCGCTGTCAGATTAACGCTGACGGCGTCTACATCGGCTTGATGTCCGGCACAAGCGTCGATGCCGTCGACGCGTTGGCCGTCAGATGGGAAGGCCCGGAGTTACACACTGTTGGCGGTTTGGAGCACCCGATCTCACCCGCCCTACGTTCAGAATTGATAGGCATGTCGGGCGATCAGCGCTTCACATTCGAGGCGCTCAAGACATTGGATACAAGAGTTGCCGCGCTTCACGGTGAGGCCGTCAACGCACTGATCACCACCTATCAGTTGATCCCGGCAGACATCAAGGCGATCGGCTTTCACGGTCAAACGGTGTTCCATGCACCCGACGCAGAATCGCCATTTACAGTGCAGCTTGGCAACCCCAGCCAACTGGCGGCGATGACCGGTTTACCGGTTGTGGCGGATGTGCGCAGTGCAGACATGGCGCTCGGCGGCCAGGGAGCGCCTCTGGCACCCGGCTTACACAATGCACTGTTTCGTGACGCCAAAGAAGCGCGCGCAGTGTTGAACCTGGGCGGCATCGCCAATCTCACCTTACTGCCTCGTGACGACGGGCCAGTTCGAGGATTTGATACAGGGCCCGCCAATGCGTTGATGGACGCCTGGTGTGCGGCCCACCTCAAAACGTCACGGGATAACAATGGTGAAATGGCTGCTCTCGGCCATGTCGATGAAGATATCTTGCTCAGGCTGCTTGATTGCCCGTTCTTTGAACGCACGCCACCAAAAAGCACGGGGCGCGAGATGTTCTCATTGGAGTGGCTCCAGACAATCATTGGCCCATCGTCTATCAGCGATGCGGACGCACTTGCCACACTGACAGAACTCACGGCGGTGACCGTTGCCGGCGCCTTGCGCGCGCATTTCAGCGAATGCGAACGAGTGCTGGTCGCGGGGGGCGGTCGACACAATCAGTTCTTGATGTCGCGGTTGCAACACCATGTCCCTTGCCCGATCGAGATGACAGATGCTCACGGCGCCGACGGCGATACACTCGAAGCACTGCTGATGGCCTGGATTGCCCGTCAGCGACTGATGAGCGCCCCGGCGAACATACCGTCGGTCACGGGTGCAAGCGCGCCTACACCGCTGGGCGGTCTCTTCCTACCGCCGATTAGCGCTTAAACCGAGAACGAGGAACCACAACCGCAGGTTGTCACCGCGTTGGGATTACGAATGACGAATTGCGCGCCCTCGAGCCCGTCGGTGTAATCAATCTCGGCACCGCCGAGGTACTGGATACTCATCGGGTCGATCAGCAACTTCACGCCACTGGTCTCCACTTCGGTGTCGCCCTCTTGCACGGTTTCATCAAAGGTGAAGCCATACTGGAACCCGGAGCAACCTCCGCCAGAGATGAACACTCGCAGCATCAGCGACGGGTTGCCTTCCTCGACGATCAGCTCGCCGACCTTGCTGGCAGCGGCCTCGGTGAACACAAGGGCATCATCATCGTGCCCCACGCCGCTTGCTTCAGCGCTCATCCCAATACCCTCCAACGGAAATAACCGACCAAAAGACTCAAGTATTCTTGCCGACTGGCTGATGGCGGTCAAGCAATCGGTACCCTGCACTCACCGAAGGATAGATCTTGATGCCATACTGGAACCGACATCGGCAAGCCGAGTCGAACACCTAAGAACAATTGCGCACTCTGAACCGCAGTACACCCGATATGCTCAAGTCAAACCGAGACCGCCTGACACTGGTCGCTTTCCTCGGCGTCATCGCCGCCATCAGTTGGCTCTGGCTCGCCCCAAGCGGCGCGCGTGCAGCACCCGACGTGACGTTCAATACACTAAAAGGGGAGAGCGTGACCCTCTCTTCCCTGCGCGGCAAACCGATACTAGTCAATTTCTGGGCAACCACCTGCATCGGTTGCGTGGCCGAAATGCCGCATATCGCCGAGCTCTACAACGAGCTCTCGCCGGCCGGTCTCGAAGTTGTTGGCGTCGCGATGTACTACGACCCGCCCAACCAGGTACTTGAGCTCACGCAACAGCGCAACGTGCCCTACCCCATTTCCCTCGACATCGACGGCAAGATCGGCCAGGCCTTTGGTGAAGTCTCACTGACCCCGACGTCCTTTCTCGTCGACGCCGACGGTCGAATCGTCTTTCACAAGATCGGCGAACTCGACATGGATGCGCTGCACACTCGCATCGAATCCTTGCTGAAAGCGAGCTGAGTCGCCGTGCTCTGGATCAAAGCACTTCACGTGATTTCGATGGTCACCTGGTTTGCTGGCATCTTGTATCTGCCGCGCCTCTTCGTCCACCACGCGATGGTGCCCGAGAGTGACACACCGACCCACGAACGCCTGAAGATCATGGAGCGCAAACTCTATGTCATGACCTGCATCGGTGGCGTCGCAACGGTCGTATTCGGCCTCTGGCTGATCGGGATCAACCCGGTTTTGGCGTCAATGGGCTGGCTTCAGGTCAAGCTGCTCTTTGTGGCAGCGCTAGTCGGCTACCACCTCTACTGCGGCCACCTCGTGCGCGTGTTCGCAGCCGACCGCAACACGCGCAGCCATGTCTGGTACCGCTACTTCAACGAGGCGCCCACGATCGCCCTCGTCGCCATCATCCTTCTCGCAGTGGTCAAACCCTTCTGAGTGGCTGTCACTCCACCCGCTGCACGTCAGCTTCTCGAGGGAAAACCAGCGGCCGCAGTTCTTTCAGTGCCTCACGATAGACACGACGCTTGAAGTAGATCACCTTGCGAATCGGCGCCCAGTAGCTGACCCACCGCCAGTGGTCGAACTCAGGGTGACTCGTCACACCAAGATTCACCTGGGTCTCCGCGCAATTCATGCGCAGCATGAACCAGATCTGCTTCTGCCCGATACACACCGGGTGCTGGTTGCGTCGCACGTAGCGTTTGGGCAGGTCATAGCGCAGCCATTCGCTGGTACGCCCCATCACCGCCACGTCCTCGGCGCCGAGACCGGTCTCCTCGTAGAGCTCGCGGTACATCGCCTCCTCGGGCGACTCCTCCATATCGATGCCGCCCTGCGGGAACTGCCACGCATTCTGGCCGCACCGCCGAGCAAGAAACACTTGGCGCTTGGTGTTGGAGAGAATGATTCCGACGTTGGGCCGGTATCCGTTTGAGTCAATCATGACACACCGTAATACACGCCTTGGCGGCTGCTGTCCACGGTGTCATGTTCTCGGCAGGGTGACGCCTCTCTGACCCTGGTATTTGCCGGCGCGATCGCCGTAACTGACATCACAGATTTCATCTGATTCGAAGAACAGCATCTGTGCCACCCCTTCATTCGCGTAAATGCGCGCGGGCAGCGGTGTGGTGTTCGAGAATTCGAGTGTGACGTGACCTTCCCATTCAGGTTCGAGCGGAGTCACGTTGACGATGATCCCGCAGCGCGCGTAAGTCGATTTACCGAGGCACACGGTAAGAACCGACCTCGGGATGCGGAAATACTCCACCGTGCGGGCCAGCGCAAAGGAATTGGGGGGAATGATGCACGAGTCGCCCTTGAAATCGACAAACGATCCGGAGTCGAACTCTTTGGGGTCCACGATCGCGTTGTTGACGTTGGTGAAGATCTTGAATTCGTCTGCGCATCGCACGTCATAGCCGTAGCTCGAGGTGCCGAAAGACACGACCTTCTGCCCATCGACGTGCCGCACCTGGCTCGACTCGAAGGGCTCGATCATTCCGTGCGACGCGGCCATGCGTCGGATCCACTTGTCCGCTTTGATACTCACAGGAAGTGCTCTGCAAAAGAGCCCGATGGTATCACGCTGCCCGTCGACGACCTGCCAGCAAGGCCATCAGATAACACATCAACAAGGCACCACCAAGCGCACCACCGCCACTGGACGCACTCCCACCGGCACCAACGACCCCACCACCGTTGCCGCGACCGATTTCCCACGTGAACGTTTGGTGAGCTGCCCGGCCAGCTGATTCGGCGAACACCGTGACACGGTACGTGCCGGCAGTGTGAGCCTGGCCGCTGATCGTGCCATTCGCCAGTTGAAGTCCGGCGGGCAAACCGCTCGCCTTCAGAGTGGCCGGACCCGAGACGGAGGCTGCAACGTCTAGCGACACCGCCTCGCCCACCGGGGTCGCTTGATCAGGTATGGCCGACAGCGCTGGTGCCAGATCGGCCGCGCGCCCAGCAGCTACATGCACCGTGTGACCAACTGAGGGCACGCCATTCACATCCACACCGAATAACCACCAGGCACCGGGCACAAGTACATTCGGGTTGGCATGCACCGACACCTCGTACAGACCATCGTCAACTTCCCCGGCGCGCAGGGATACGAAGCGTTGGTCGGAGTTGTTGGCGTGTGTCGTACTGCCCAAGCGCACCAGATTGAACACATCGATGTCAGATGCGGTTTTGACATACAGGTTGCCGCCGGCGCGCGCACTCGACGACACGAACTCGAGACCCGGGCGAGGCGCCGCGCTGCCATCGTCACGGAAAAGGTAGGGCGGGCTGAAAATTTCCGCGTCGGCATGATTTGCACCACAACCGTCTCCGCACAGGCCCCCGCCTGCTGACAAAACGCGGCCGTCCTGCAACAACAACGCGACAGAGTGGTAGTTCCGAGGCACCGTGTGGCGGGCCATTGCCGTCCAGCCCCGGCTGTCGGGGTTCCAGATCTCCGGCGTGCGCACCGACTCCCCGTCGTAAAACTGAACCCCGCTCTCGTTACCACCGATCACAATCACCTCACCGGTTGGCAACACCACGCTGTTGTGGAAGGTACGCGGACGCACCATGTTCCCAACCGCACGGACTACAGGCGCGCTGCCGCGGATGTCGATGGTCATGGCGGACGCCGCCGATGCCGGGTTCATCCGCAGGTCGGCACCGCCACTGACCAACAGCTGGCCCTCATCAAACATCACCGAACTGCCAAACTGACGCGCGCGCGACTCACCGAGGCGCGTACCGGCACTCTGCACCCCGCCAAGCCCGTCGGTGTCGAACCAATGCATGGAGGGCGTCGGCCCGGCGTGAAAGACGCGGCCGTTTGGTGCCAGGTGCATGAAAGCAAACCACTGCCCGGCAGCCGCACTGCCCCCAACGCTGTTGAGCAGGTTCTGCTCACGTTCAAGCGTGGCCATGCTGGCGCGTGGCAGCCCCGACCAGCCCGCGTTGTCCTGCCACAACTCGGCACTCGATCCCGCGCGTTTGGCAAAAGTCGCGAAGGCTTCACCCTCGGCGAGGGTCACCATGGTTCCGTACCAGCGCGAATTGGCCATGTTCGGTTCGGCGAGCCACGACTGGCCATCAAACCGGCTGGTCTGGCGGAGCGACGGGTTGCCCCCCGCAACCAACACGCTGCCGTCGATCAACATCGAGGACCCAGCGCAAAACATGTCGTGTCGGCGATTCGGGTAGCTGGCAAACGTGCCGTCAGACGGGTTGTAGGTTCCCGTGTGCGTGTAGAGGTTTCCGGTCGGAAACGCGTCGGTCTCGTTGGAGGCCCAGGTCAGGATCCGACCGTCCGGCAGCTGCGCCGCGGAGGTTGGCACGAACGGCCACTCGATGACGCTGCTCCAGGACCCGACAGCAGAGGGGCCAGCGTGGGCTTGGCCGAATATGCCAAGTGCGGTCAGAGCGAGGAAAACCAACGCACTCACCAACCGTCGACTGAATTGAGCTGTCCTGTCCATGGCGGATGTGGCTCACCGAATCAGACCTAACGCAAGCGTGTGCGTCGCTGAAGTGTCGGTGTCGACATCACTGATACCAAAACGCTACTACAG
>CALDHJ010000591.1 GCA_937941555.1 uncultured Granulosicoccaceae bacterium
GAGCAACCCGCCGTCGCTGCGGTCGTGTACAGCCATCAGCGCGCGCGCGTCGAGCAGGCCCTGAAGCGTGTTGAACGCCGCGACAAATTTTGCCGGGTCATCGAGATCGGGGGTTGTATCGCCGGTCTGGTTCCATACTTGCGCGAGTGCCGAGCCACCGAGCCGATTGCGTCCCGCGCCAAGGTCGAGCAACAACAACCGGTTGCCCTCTTCCGGCACCAGTTGCGGGGTCACGGCCCGCGCGGCATCGTGTACTGGCGCGAACGCAGTGGCGATGAGCGAGAGCGGCGATGACTGTGTGTGCCGACCGTTGTCGTCTTCCCAGACGGTGCGCATCGACAGCGAGTCTTTGCCAACCGGAATATTCACGCCGAGTGACGGGCAGAGCTCCAGCCCGACCGCCTTGACACCCTCGAAGAGGGCAACGTCTTCGCCGGGGTGGCCGCATGCCGCCATCCAGTTGGCAGAAAAGCTCACGTTGGTGATGTCGCCCACCGGCGCGACCGCGAGGTTGGTCAGCGCTTCGCCGATCGCCATGCGCGCCGAGGCGGCTGGGTTGAGCAGCGCAATCGGCGGGCGCTCGCCCATGGCCATCGCTTCACCCGCGCGACCGACAAAGTCGTTGAGTGTGATCGCGCAATCGGCGACCGGCATCTGCCAGGGACCAACCAGCTGGTCGCGGGCGATCAGGCCCGTGATGCTGCGATCGCCGATCGTGATCAGGAAGTTCTTTGCCGCCACACTTGGCAGCTGCAATACGCGCCGCGTCGATTCGCCGAGGTCGAGTGCGGCCGTGTCGATGGCGTGCCCGTCGTTTGCGAGGCGCGTGACATCGCGGGTCATCCGTGGCGCCTTGCCGAGCAAAACAGACATCGGCATGTCGACCGGCGCGTCTTGCGTGTCGCGGTCGGTCAATTGCAAGTGCGCCTCGGCGGTTGCCTCGCCCACCACCGCCATCGGGCAACGCTCGCGTGCGCAGAGGGCTTCGAATCGGGACAGGTCGTCCGGGTTGATCGCGAGCACATAGCGCTCTTGCGCCTCATTGCACCAGATCTCGAGGGGCGAGAGTCCGGGCTCGGCATTCGGGATGTCGCGCAATTCAAAGCGCGCGCCAAGATCGCAGTCGTCGACCAGCTCCGGAAACGCATTGGACAAGCCACCCGCACCCACATCGTGTATCGAGGCAATGGGGTTGTCATCGCCAAGTGCTGTGCAGCGGTCGATGACCTCCTGACAGCGCCGCTCCATTTCCGGGTTGCCACGCTGGACGGACGCAAAGTCGAGATCACCCGAGCTCGCACCGCTCGCAACCGACGACGCCGCACCACCACCGAGGCCGATCAGCATCGCAGGGCCACCCAGCACCACCAATTTGGCGCCTGCCGCGAAGCCCGGTTTGAGAACGTGCGCCGGGCGCACGTTACCGAGTCCGCCTGCGATCATGATGGGCTTGTGGTATCCCCGAAGCGATGAGTGACCACCGACCGTGACACGGTCTTCGAATGTGCGGAAGTAGCCGGTCAGGTTGGGTCGGCCGAATTCGTTGTTGAAGGCCGCCGCCCCGATTGGGCCGTCGGTCATGATGTCGAGCGCCGAGGCCATGCGCTCGGGCTTGCCGAGATCGTTCTCCCACGCGCGCTCCAACCCCGGGATACGCAAGTTTGACACCGTGAATCCACATAGACCGGCTTTGGGCTTCGCACCGGTACCGGTTGCGCCCTCGTCGCGTATCTCCCCACCACTGCCCGTTGCCGCACCGGCGAAGGGCGCAATCGCAGTCGGGTGGTTGTGGGTCTCGACCTTGATCTGCACGTGCGCGGGCTCGGCGTGCGCGCGGTAGATGCCATCGGCCGCGTCAGCGAAATAGCGCTCGGCACTGTGGCCTTCGATAACCGCCGCGTTATCGCTGTAGGCGCTGAGCACCCGACCTGGGTGTTTCGCGTGCGTGTTGCGGATCATGTCGAAGAGACCGTGGGGCTGCGCCTCCCCGTCGACGATCCAATCAGCGCGGAAGATCTTGTGCCGGCAGTGCTCGCTGTTGGCCTGCGCAAACATCATCAGCTCGGCATCCGACGGGTCCCGACCGAGTGCAGTGAAGTTCTCGACAAGGTAGTCGACCTCGTCGTCGCTCAGCGCAAGCCCCAGTGCACTGTCCGCTGCGAGAATGGCCTGGCGACCTTGTGTGAGGACGGGTACGCGCTCCAGGCTACGCGCCGATTCGACATTGAACACCGCTGCCGCGTCGCTCGCTGATCCGAGTACCGACTCGGTCATGCGGTCATGCAGCACAGCGCTCAGCGCCTCGCGGTGTTCACCGCCCCAGTCGTTGAGTTGGTAGACGGTTGCACGCTCGACGCGCCGCAAATGCGCCAGCGCGCAATTGTGGAAAATGTTGGTGGCTTTGCTCGACCAGGGTGAGTGCGTGCCGAGGCGCGGCACCACCCAGAGGACAGCTGCGGTCTCCAGAGCGACCTCATCGGCGTCCAGCAGAGCCGAACAACGCTGTAGCGCCTCGCCTTCGAGCGGCTGATCGGTATCGAGCAGATAGGCCCAGCGAGCGCTGACCGACGATACCGACGCATCGATAGCCTGCAGGCGAGCAAGCACGGACGCCGCTCGAAATTCGGAGAGAGCGTTGCCGCCTGAGATGATCTGCATGGGATGCCAGCCGTCGCGTGCGCGGGAAAGCCCGCCATTTTAACGCGATAGCGGCCTCGCGCGCAGTGCCGGAATCAAAATGTCCGACACCGCGCAACGACGGGGTCGCTCAGTCGCGCGCGACGCCCAGCCCGGAGGTGATGACGTTCGCTGCCGGCCGCGCCGCGAGCTCACGGTCGATCATGAAGAGGCCGTTTGGCTGGCCCTGCACCAGCTTGAGCTGGTCGACCACGGTGCGCACGCTCGCCTCTTCCTCGATCTGCTCTCGCACAAACCACTCGAGGAACACGTCGGTTGCGTGGTCGGACTCTTTGCGGGCGAGGTCCTTGAGGTTGAAGATGCTGTCGGAGATGTACTGCTCGTGGGCGAGAGACGTCTCGAACAAACCCAGCGCCGTCTCGCCGTTGTCACCGATTTCGGGGCGGGCAATGGCGTCGAGCGAGACGTCGCCATCGCGCTCGAGGATGTAGGAATAGAAGCGGTCCGCGTGGCCCAACTCCTCGTGGTATTGAGACTTGAACCAATGGCCGAAGCCCGGCAGGCCCAGACGCTCCGCCCGCGCCGACATGGCGAGGTAGAGGTAGGCTGAATAGAGTTCTTCGTTGATCTGCTTGTTGAGCGCGGCTTCAACGGCGTCGGATTGCATGTCGGGCGTCTCGGTGGGGATCGCGTATACCTCAGATAGTATCGCGTTTGCCCAGTCTGACAAACGGCATCAGCCACAGTTCAGGTGGCAACCGGTTCCGGTTCTGCCGACCAGGGTCGGCCTGCTAGGCTCCTACACCCCTGACACGACTCGAGCGCCGCATGACCCCCAACGCAGTCGGCATCGCCCTGGCCCTGATCGCAGCCGCCTGCTTTGCAACCGTCGCGGCCATGGTCAAACTCGCGTCCGCGGAATTCCATATTCTGCAAATTCTGTTCGTGCGTCAGGTCTGTGTCTTCCTGAGCACCGTGCCGACCGTCGCCCGCCATTTCCCATCGAGCCTGTACACCCGTCAACCGGGCCTGCACGCGTTGCGGTT
>CALDHJ010000592.1 GCA_937941555.1 uncultured Granulosicoccaceae bacterium
CCATGCTCGAACAGCGTGCAGCAGACGCGGGCTGACAGCAGCGCGTAGTAAATAAAAACATTCAGATCGGCTGGCCCCTTACGTGCAGGGGTTGGAGCAAGAATCTGGCTCCCGATGTAGCTCGATTGATACACTGACTACACAACACCTAGCGCTGTAACAGGTGCTCAACAGGACCCCCCATGCCACTGATTTCCATGCGTCAAATGCTGGACCACGCCGCCGAACACGGTTACGGCGTGCCGGCCTTCAACATCAACAATCTCGAACAGATGCGGGCCATCATGGAGGCGGCAGACGAGACTGACAGCCCGGTGATCGTTCAGGCGTCTGCTGGCGCCCGCAAATACGCCGGTGCACCTTTTCTGCGGCATCTGATCCTCTCGGCAGTTGAAGAATGGCCGCACATTCCCGTGTGCATGCACCAGGACCACGGCTCATCGCCGGCGATCTGCCAGCAGGCGATGGCGCTGGGATTCACGTCCGTGATGATGGATGGCTCGCTCGAAGAAGACATGAAGACACCGGCCGACTACGCCTACAACAGCGGCGTCACCGCCAAAGTGGTCGAGATGGCGCATTCGATCGGGGTGTCTGTCGAAGGCGAACTCGGGGTGTTGGGCTCGCTCGAAACCGGCATGGCCGGCGAAGAAGACGGCTCCGGCGCCGAGGGCATCCTCACCGAGGACCAGCTACTGACCGACCCGGAAGAGGCGGCGAGCTTTGTGCGCGACACCAAGGTCGATGCACTGGCCATTGCGATTGGCACCTCGCATGGCGCCTACAAATTTACCCGCCCGCCGACAGGCGACATTCTCTCGATTCAGCGCATCAAGGAAATCCATGCGCGCATCCCGGACACACATCTCGTGATGCACGGATCGTCATCGGTGCCGCAGGAGTGGCTCCAGGTCATCAACCACTACGGCGGTGAGATGGGCGAGACCTACGGGGTGCCGGTCGAAGAGATTCAGGAAGGCATCAAGAACGGCGTGCGCAAGGTGAATATCGACACCGACCTGCGCATGGCGAGCACCGGCGCGATCCGCAAGTTCATGGCCGACAAGCCCGCTGAATTTGACCCTCGCAAATACCTTGGTGTCGCCAAGGATGCGATGAAGGGCATCTGCGTGGCGCGCTACGAAGCCTTCGGCACCGCTGGCAATGCGAGCAAGATCAAGGCGCTCAAGCTCGATGCGATGGTTACGCGCTATGCGGCGGGTGAAATGGACCCCCGCGTCAACTGAGGCATCCTCGGGATCAGATCAAAGGCGCCTTCGGGCGCCTTTTTTTTTGTGTCTGGGCTTTGGCGTGCTGCCAATGCCCAGGGTGTCAGGCCTGCGAGACCGCGGCCACGCCATGTGACGCTAAGACGGCTGCCAGTTTCGGCAATAGGGGTCGTCGGGCGCAAGCGGCAAACCGACTTCTCGCCGTTCCCGGTTGGACTGATAGATCGCAGCCACCAGTTCGAGCGATTGCAGGCCTGACTCCGCACTGACGTTGCGGTGAGGCTGTCCGTCGAGCTGCAGCGCGAGTTGCCGAAATTGACCGGCGTAGCCTTGGTGTGACGACGGCGCGGCCTGCACGACGGTGTCAATTCGAGCCTGGTGCGCCGGGTCGCGCGCGGTGAAGGTCCAGGTGCCTTGCCCGGGCGCGTAGGGGTTGGTGCCGCTCTCGACGGTCAGGTGCTCGAACACGAGACGCAATCGCGATCGGTCGTCGGCGGCGCCGAGCGTGATGGACGAGCTCACCAACGCGCCGCTTGCCGTTCGCAGGGACAGGGCTGCACAGTCTTCGGTTTCGATCGGGTTGACACGGGTGTCGAGCATGGCGCTGACAGCAGTGACGTCGCCGAAGAGCCGTGAGATCAGGTCGTGGATATGGATTGCGTGGCCGAGCACGGCACCGCCGCGTTCGTGTGCCCAGGTGCCGCGCCACGGGACGGCGTAGTAGTCAGCGCCGCGGTTCCAGTGGGTCTCGAGCGAGGCGACTTGTGGTTTCCCTGTGAGGCCGGCGTCGATCAGGGCCTGCAATTGCGCGAAGGCGTGGCCGAACCGGTATTGGAAGATGGGTATGAGGACACGGTCAGCTGCACGTGCCGCCGCGATCATCTCGTGCGCGGCGACCACCGATTCTGCCATCGGTTTCTCGCAAACTACGTGGTGCCCGGCCTGCAATGCGCGGATGGCGAAAGGGGCATGCAAGTGCGGTGGCAGACAGATGTCGATGATGTCGATATCGTCGCGGCCGATGACGGCCTCGATGTCGGTGGCCGCGACACATCCCGGCGCACTTTCAGCCAGCGATTCCGCTTTTGCATTGTCCTGGTCGCAGACCGTATGCACACGGAAGTCGTCTGGCAGCGCGAGGTAGCCGTCGAGGTGTTGTGCGCCAATACCGGCGCCGAGGATCGCGACGTTGCGCATCATGCGAGTGCGCCGAGTCGGGTGGCCGAGGCCTGCGCGCGGAGCGCGAGTTCCATGACGGTGAAAGCATGTGCTTGCGGCATCGCCGTCTCGGTGCGGTGGCGCACGTCGTGCGCCAGAGCGTCGAAGTAGGTCAGGGGTGTGTTGCTGCAATCGATGTGTTCGCAGCGTGTTTTGTTGGTCAGGAAGAGGTGGTCGGTGCCGTCTCGTCCGGCGACATCTACATACTTGCGCAGCTCGATCGTGCCCTCGGTGCCGAGCAAGGTAAGCCGCCCGTCACCCCAGGTTGGCAAGGCGTCTGGCG
>CALDHJ010000593.1 GCA_937941555.1 uncultured Granulosicoccaceae bacterium
CGTACGTCTTCGTCGACCCGAAACCGATGTCACCGGAACACAATATGACCTTGCGGTATGGAAGGTCGAGTTTCTGCAAAATAATTTCGGCATGACCAGTGAGTTCCTCCAGCGCCTGCATCGAAGCATCCGGCGCGACGAACTGCACGAGCTCGACTTTCTCGAACTGGTGCTGGCGAATCAGCCCGCGCGTGTCGCGGCCGTGGCTGCCCGCCTCCGACCGGAAACACGGCGTGTGCGCGACATAGCGCTGCGGCAGTTGGTCGGCGTCATAGAGCACACCGCGCGCGAAGTTGGTGACCGGCACTTCGGCGGTCGGGATCAGGTAGAAGGCCCGCTCGCCCTCGAGCGCGAAGAGGTCTTCGGCAAACTTCGGCAATTGCCCGGTGCCGCGCAAGGAATCGTCGTTGACGATGTAGGGCACGTTGACTTCGCTGTAGCCGTGTTCGCTGGTGTGCACGTCGAACATGAACTGGATCAGCGCGCGGTGCAGCCGTGCGACATCGCCGCGCAACACGGTAAAGCGGCTGCCGGTGAGCTTGGTGCCCATCTCGGCGTCGATGTCGCCGCCCTCGGCCATGTCCATGTGGTCGAGCGGCGTGAAGTCGAAGGCGCGCGGCGTGCCCCAGCGGCGGACTTCTTCGTTGTCGTCTTCGCTCGCACCCGCCGGCACGGAGTCGTGCAGCAGGTTCGGCACGCCGGACAGGAGATCGTCGAGATCGGCCTGCACGGTGTTCAGATCCGATTCCGCCGCCTTGAGCTTGTCGCCGAGATCGGCCACCGCGTCGAGCAGCGGCTGGGCGTCTTCGCCCTGCGCCTTGGCGCGCCCGATCTGCTTGGCGCTGGCGTTGCGCTCGGCCTGCAAACTTTGCGTTGTTGCCTGCACCTCGCGCCGCCGCGACTCGAGCGACTGGAAGCGTTCGAGGTCGAAGGCGTAGCCTCGGCGCGCGAGGTTCGCGACCACGGTGTCGATGTCGGAGCGAAGCAGTTTGGGATCAATCATGTCGGGCGGTGTGCAGGTGGCTTGGGTTCACGTTATCCCTCCCATTCTATGTCACGCGAGCAGTGCGCGCAGGCCGAGATAGCCAAGCGTCACCGCGCACAGCGAGAGCCCGACGTTGAGCGCGACGTTGGCGAGCGCAAGACCGGTCGCCCCGCTCTCGAACAGCCGCAGGCTGTCGACCGAAAAGGCCGAGAAGGTCGTCAGCGATCCGAGCAGCCCCACTTGCAAAAAGGGCCGCCACGCAGCGTCGGCCGCGCGCAGCGTCAGCCAGGCGATAACCGCCCCGGCCACCGCGCACCCGACCACGTTCACCGCGAGCGTGCCGAGCGGCAGACTGCCCGCCGGCCGCGCTAGCACGATGACGGTGGCGTGCCGCAACACGGCCCCGACCGCGCCGCCCGCCATGACCCAGATCCATTCCACCGCGTTGCCCGATACACTGTGCACCTCACTTCAGTGTAGCCGCGATGCCCCCACCCGACTTACAGGCCCTGACCGCCTCGCTCAAGACCTGGGCGACCGAGCTCGACTTCGCCGACTGCCGCGTCAGCGACGGGTCGCTCGGCGAGCACGCAGCCCGGCTCGACCAGTGGCTCGCCGACGGCATGCACGGCGAGATGGACTGGATGCCGCGCCACGCCGACTTGCGCAAGGACGTCGACCAACTGGTGCCCGGCACCCGCCGCGTAATCTCGGTGCGCATGGACTACCTCAGCGACTCGCACGACGCCATGCAGCGCTGCCTCGACGACCCGGCGCGCGCCTACGTGTCGCGCTACGCGCTCGGCCGCGACTATCACAAGCTCATGCGCAAACGCCTGGTAACCCTCGGCAACCGCCTGCGCGAGGCGGCGGGTGATCTCGGCTACCGCGCGCTTGTCGACAGTGCACCGGTGATGGAGAAGGCGCTCGCGATGCGGGCCGGTGTCGGTTGGATCGGCAAACACAGCAACCTCATCAACGCGCAGGCCGGCAGCTGGTTTTTCCTCGGCGAGCTTTTCACCGACCTGCCGCTCGAGGTCGATGCGCCCCAACCGCAGTCGCATTGCGGCAGCTGCACCGCCTGCCTGCCAGCCTGCCCGACCGGCGCAATCGTCGCGCCCTACAAGGTGGACGCGCGCAAGTGCCTCTCCTACCTCACCATCGAGCTCGACGGCGCTATCCCGCTCGAATACCGCAAGGCGCTCGGCAACCGCATCTACGGCTGCGACGACTGCCAGCTGGTCTGCCCCTGGAACAAATTTGCAGCGCCGACACCGGTCACCGATTTCAAACCGCGGCACGCGCTCGATACGGCCACGCTTGTGGAACTCTTCGCGTGGACGGAGGCGGAATTTCTGAGTCGATTCGAGGGGTCGCCGATTCGGCGCATCGGCTACCGCAACTGGTTGCGCAATCTCGCGGTGGCGTTGGGCAACGCGCCGTCAACGGACGACATCATCGGCGCGTTGCGCGCGCGGGCGGGGTCTGAGGATGCGATTGTCGCGGAACACGTGGCCTGGGCGTTGGCACAACATGGCGCGAGTGAGCCCGACACGCGGGCATAAAAAAACCCGCAGCGTTCCTCGCGGCGGGCTTTTGAATTTTCTGTCGAATCAGTCGTTATGTGGATGCCGCGACTCTTCGAACAAACGCTGAATTTCAACGTTCAGCAACGCGATGCCTGCCTGCAACCGTCGTGCGTCCTCAATGTAGAGAATCTGCTCGAGATCCTCCGGTGCCAGAACCAAATCATCTGGCCTCCACAGTTGCTCGTTTTCGAGCTTGTCCCTACGCATTGACATGCACTCCCACCTCAAATTTTCGCTTTCGGATGCGTCTGGCCCAGCAAGCGCATCGCCGCCTCAGGGTGATTAGCGGCGATGAAATCCGATACTTGATCATCTTGACGATGTGAAGACGGGAAGCCACCGACCGACCCTCTACTTGAAAATTTGGTGCCAGTGTTTACCGATCTGAAAGGCCGGTGTTTTGCGGTGAATTTCGTCTGCGGGAGAAGCCTGTTTTTGCCGCCGAGCGGCCACGATGGGCGCGCGCGTCTGGCCGTTGATCAGACATGGCTCAGCCAGCAACCGTTTGTTGACAAATTACTGGCAGACGCGACGATCAGGCGACGCGTGTTGCGTCAAATGACGCGACGCAACATGGCCCCGACCCGGCAGCCAGGGTGGCGGCCGGGAAACCGCCGAAAACGAGTCACCACATCGCTTCTCGCGGAGAAGCTCCCACAGGCCCAGCCCAATGCTCTGACTGTGGGAGCGCACCCGTGGGGCGCGATGGTCGATGCCACAGAGACAAACGAAACACTGCATCGCGCGTCCGTGTGACGGACCAACGAACGCGTTAGGGAGTCTTGCTAGTCGCTGCCGCGTGCCGCCGCGTTGCGCGCCCGAAGCGCCGCGAGCTTCTCGCCAATGCGCAGCTCGAGCCCGCGCTCGACCGGCTCGTAGAAGCGCGGGTTACCAAGCGCTTCGGGAAAGTAGGACATGCCGGCCGCGAAGGCATCGGGCTCGTCGTGGGCGTAGCGGTAGCCCTCGCTGTGGCCCATCTCGCGTGCGAGCGCCGTGGGTGCGTTGCGCAGCGCGTCCGGCACCGGATCGGAGCCGCGCTCGGCGACCAGCTGCCGCGCGGCCTTGTAGGCGGTGTAAACCGCGTTGCTCTTGGCCGCCGCTGCGCAGTAGACCACCGCCTGCGCCAGCGCGAGCTCGCCCTCGGGGCTGCC
>CALDHJ010000594.1 GCA_937941555.1 uncultured Granulosicoccaceae bacterium
CAGTACCTGGCGTACTCAAGCACCCAGGTGGCACGCGCTCTGGTGTTTGACCCAAGCCCGGTCACAGGCTGGTTCGACATCGATCCATCCCTACGTGACCGCGCAACCCGCGCGCTCTACGTTGCGCGCATCAGCGAGAAAGGGGAGATACTCGCCACCGTGCGCAACACCATCCGCAAATTCGTCCCGTTGTCTGACAACGCGCCACAGATCGAAGAATTCCGGGTCAACTTCCTCATAGACGGTATCGATTCCCTTCAGCAGCACAGCATCGCGAAACTCGCTGAGCAGCTGGTCGAAGCACTCGGGTCGCATTTGCCAACACCCAAAGGCCCGTAAATCACCCTGACACGCGAGAATACGCGCACAGTAGCGGCGCCGTGTCCGGAAGGGACCCAATGCTCCGCTCAAACGATTGCTGCGCACGCACACCCAGTCAGGTTCAGGCGACGAGCGGCAAGACGATGTCGGTCAACAGTTCTCCGGATGGTGTGTCGTGTGGGCTGTTGAGGTAGAGCTCGTACGGAGGATTGTCGGCAGGCTCTCGCCCCGAACGCGGCAACCAATCGCCATAGAGGTAGTCGTACGCTACCTTGATCGCTTCATACGGCCCTTTGTAGTGCAGAACGGCACAAGCGCTTGCCGGCAAGAGAAGCTCCTCCAGGGGCGCAGGCAGAGGGGTGTTATCTGCAACCCAGACTCCGGCGTGCGAGCGAAGCTCGGTCTCTGCCACGGCGCTCGGGTCGTCGTAGTGCACACCAACCATCCCCCGCACCGACGGCCACAGGCCGTGCTCGGTGGCGAGCGTGGACACCTGATCGAACACCGGCCCGATGCCTTCGTACGCCCCGGTGTGTGGCAAAGCGCCGAGCCGGCGCGCTTGTGATTGATCGATCTCGACGGGAAACATCGTAAAACATCCTCTTGTTGTCGGGGGTGGGCACACAATCGACGGGCGAGTGCGCCTGAACACAACAGGAGACACACCAAAGCGCCGACTGAAGGCCCGCACAAAGCTCGGCATGTGGGGATAACCGCAGTCTCTCGCGATCACCGCGACCGGCTCTTCCCGACTCAACAACCAGGTTGCCGCGCGTGTCAGGCGAATGCGACGCACCGCTTGTGCACAGGTTTCGCCCGTCATGGCGCGGAACACGCGGTGCCAGTGAAACCGCGACACGCTTGCACAGTCGGCGAGCGCATCGAGCGACAGGTCCGACGCCGGGTGGTCGTGAATGGTTTGCAACACACGCAGCACGCGCGCCTCATACGTCAGGGCCACAGTGGGTCTCCGTTGTTCGAGGGGAATCGTGGCACACCACAGACACTCAAATCTTGCTCGATCTCAAGAGCGGTTAATGGGAGTTCCAGTACATTGAGCAACTGGACAGCCTGTGGCTGCAGCACTAGTCTGGACTTCGCATCAGGAGAACACCGTGCCCCCCTCACTGCCAGACATCCGTGATTTCGACCTGCGCCACCTGCCCGCATCATTTTATGACAACCCCTACCCCTGGTACCGGGCACTGCAAACACACGACCCGGTGCGGCGGATGCCCGACGGCAGTGTGTTGCTGACTCGCTACAGAGACGTGCAGCACGTCTACAAACACCCCGCGCTCTTCAGCTCGGAAAAACGCGCAGAGTTCAAACCGAAGTACGGCGATTCCCCGCTCTTCGAGCACCACACGACAAGCCTGGTGTTCAACGACCCGCCGCTGCACACGCGCGTGCGCAGCCTGATCGCCGGCGCCATGCACCCGAGCGCCATCGCCGAGATGGAGCCCGGGCTCATTGATTGCGTCGACGACCTGATTGACGCCCTCTCGGGACGCGAGTCTGTCGACCTGATTGAAGACTTCGCGATGCACATTCCGATCGAGGTGATCGGCAACATGCTCGACGTGCCAACCGATGAGCGAGGCCCGTTGCGCGAGTGGTCGCTCGCCATTCTGGGCGCGTTAGAACCCGCGCCAAGTGACGCAGTGCAACTGGCTGGCAACACGGCGGTTAGCGCGTTCTGCGACTACCTCGACGACCTGGTCGCTCGGCGGCGACGCCAACCGGGCGACCCGGACAAAGACGTGCTCACGCGATTGATCCAGGGCCAGGACGGCGACAGTCTCTCGCGTACCGAACTCTTGCACAATTGCATCTTCATCCTCAACGCCGGTCACGAGACCACCACCAACCTGATCGGCAACGGCTTGTATTTACTCGCCGAGCACCCGAGCCAGCGCGAACTGCTGCTGGCCGACAGTCAGCACCTCTCGACCGCGGTGGATGAGTTTCTGCGCATGGAGAGTTCCAACCAGCTCGGCAACCGGATCACCACGCAGGCCGTCGAGCTCGAGGGCGTGGAACTCGAGGCGCACACGCCCGTGACGCTGTGCATCGGTGCTGCAAACCGCGATCCGGAGCGCTTCCCGAACCCCGATCAACTCGACATCCAGCGCAGCCCAAACCGCCACCTCGCCTTCGGCTCTGGCATCCACCAGTGCGCCGGGATCAGCCTCGCCAAGCTCGAGGGACGCATCGCGATCGACCGGTTTTTGCAACGCTTCCCCCACTACCAGTTGTCGGAGCCGCCCACCCGCGGCGGCCGCGTGCGCTTTCGCGGGTTTCTGCACCTGCCCTGTACGCTCGACGGCCGCGACGCGTAGAGCCCCTGCACGGGGTGCTGCGTCGACTGCACACGCGCGACGCCACGGAATCAGTTCAGGGTCTTGAACAGGACGTTCTGGTCGAGGAAGTAGCGGTCCATGATCGGCCGACTCGCGCCGCCAATCACCCGCGCCTGTTGACCGATGCGGCCGCCGACCACGGCCGGTTGACTCACCCCCTTGATGCCCATGCGGTCGATGTTGGCGATGACGCGCGCCACGAGATCGGCCTTGATGTCATCCGGGAAGACACCGTCGATGATCGCGGCTTCAAAATCGACAATCGAGCAGGCCGAACCGATGGCGACGGCGAGGTAGTAGGACACGGAATCCAGCCACGCATCCACTTCCGCCTTGTGGCGTTTCCAGGTCGCCGCGGATTGCCACTTGATGCCGTCGAGCGATGCGCCTTTCTCGGCGAGTGTTTGCTCGAGAGACAACACTGATGCATGGTGCAAGAGCTGTGTGGTGCTGCCGTCGTCGTGGGTGAAGACCATCGTGCCGAGGGTCGCGGCGTTGCCGGTGCGTCCGGGGTAGAGCGTTCGATTCAGGACGATGCCACCGCCGATGAAGGTCGCAACAAAGTAGTAGACAAAGTCCTGATAACGGTCGCCACCACCGAATGCCAATTCTGACCCACACGCAGAGGTGCCGTCGTTGTGGACGCTGACGTCGATACCGGTGGCGTCGGAGAGCTGTGTGCCGAAATCCATGTCGCGCCAGGCATCAAGCTGTTTGCCCGGCGCCCCGAGCTCGGCCGGCCACTCCCAAATCCGGAACGGCATCGCAACCCCGGCACCGACAACACGAGTTCGCTGTTCGGCCGTCAAGGTTGCGATCACTGACTGGGTCGCCTCGGTTGCAAAGCGCAACAGGCGTTTTGGGTCGGGCCAGCGGTAGGTCACGCTTTGCTCCGCACGGACATTGCCGAGGAAATCCACCAGGACGACGTCGGCACTTCGGCGACCGATTTTCACGCCAACCGAAAAGGCGCCGTCGGGGTCTATGCGGTACGGCACGGACGGCTGCCCGACCTTCCCCCGACGCGGCTCGCCCCGAAGCACCAGCTGGTCGGCTTCAAGTCCACGGATCAACACTGTCATCGCCTGCGCGGAGAGGCCGCTGAGTCGGGAGATATCGGCCTTGGCGAGCTCTCCGTGGCGACGCAGCAGTGTGAGCGCCAATCGCTCGTTATAGGCCTTGACCCGGACCGGGTTGGCACCACCGCTGGCGGCTGTCGTTTGCTCAATCATGCTGCTTTGGGTCGGGGGTGACCGTCGCCTTGTGGGAACCCTGTGTGGTCGCGACCCTATCACGGCATGATTAATAAATCACATTGATTTATCTATTGACAGAGGCCGGTCCCGGTGCAACCATCAACTTGCGGACACAAAGTGCAGCACGTGTGCACTGTCTTGCACACCGTGACGATGCCCGGCAACCGGCCGGACCCACAAGGAGATATCCATGAAGAACGCATTGATTGCTTCAGCACTCGGCGCCCTGTCGCTGGGCCTGCTGTCGAACGGCGCCCTCGCTGGCGGCCACGGGATAGGTGCCTGTCTGATCACCAAAACCGACACCAACCCCTTTTTCGTCAAGATGAAAGAAGGCGCCACGGCGAAAGCCGAAGAACTCGGCATCGAGCTCAAGTCCTATGCCGGGAAAATTGACGGTGACCACGAGACTCAGGTCGCCGCAATCGAGACCTGCATCGCGGATGGCGCCAAAGGCATCTTGCTGACCGCCTCCGACACCAAGGCCATTGTCGGCCCGGTACAGCAAGCGCGTGACGCGGGCCTGCTGGTTATTGCGCTGGACACCCCGCTCGAGCCGATCGATTCGGCTGACGCGACCTTTGCCACCGACAACTTCCTCGCCGGCGAGCTGATCGGCCAGTGGGCAGCTGCCTCTCTGGGCGACAAGGCCGCGGACGCCAAGATCGCGATGCTCGACCTCGCAATCAGCCAACCGTCCGTTGGTGTGTTGCGCGACCAGGGCTTCCTGCAGGGCTTCGGTATCGATCTCGGTGACCCGAACAAATGGGGCGACGAA
>CALDHJ010000595.1 GCA_937941555.1 uncultured Granulosicoccaceae bacterium
CGCTTCATGTATGTGCCCTTCGACAACGGCACAACCAACTTTCGCAACACCGTTGAACACTTCCAACACGAAGTCGCTCGTCGCGGCCTCGACGGCGAAGTCGTACTCGATGCACACAGCATCCAGAGCGCCGCCAGCGCACGGGATTTCGCACGCGCCGCTGCCACGTCTGCGAAGCCGCCCGATGCCATCTTCTGTACCAACGAGGTAACAGCCGTGGCTGTGCTCGAGGGCATGACCGACGGCGGCAAGCGTTGCGGCGACGACTTCGACCTGGTTTGTAAACGCACGACCGAATTGTTGCCAGCGCTCTACCCGCAAATCGACACTGTCACCGAGGATCTATTCGAAGCCGGCCGGCACATTGCCGAACTGCTCCTGTGCCAGCTCAAAGGTGCGCCGGTGTCTGAACTGCAAAAATTGCACGAACCCACGCCCAGCTGGTAGTCGGACCAGAAGGCTACTCTTTCGAATTTCGACAGAGAGCATTTCGCTCCAGGCCGCTACCCACACCCGACTCACCAGACCATGCTTGCACAGTCGCCAACCCTGTATACAGGTGCTCCCCTTTGCGGCAACCGACGATCGGCATTCCGGTGAACAACGTGACAACAGAGACCCACAGCCACACGACCTGGCACCCGGGCGAGCGCAGCATGCAAGCCATGGCCGGCATGCGCGAGCGCATGGATGTGATTGGTGAACGGGCGCTCCGGGATTTTCTGCCCCAACAGCACCGAGACTTCTACGCGCAACTGCCGTTCATGGTCGCCGGCACGGTCGACACGGCCGACAACCCCTGGGCCACGCTGTTGTTCGGTGAGCCCGGGTTCGTCAGTTCACCCGACGCGGGGCAGCTTACACTGCGCACAGCCACCAACACGCTCGACCCCGCGACTCAACACCTGCGCGCAGACAGCCCCATCGGTTTGTTGGGCATCGAACTGCCAACGCGCCGACGCAACCGGGTCAACGGCAGGCTGACCCACCGAGACGCAACAGGCTTTGGCGTCCAGGTCGAACAGACCATGGGCAATTGCCCGAAATACATCCAGAAGCGCGACATCAGCACAACGCCGATGGCCAACCGTCCGTCAGCGCAAACAGCAGATGTGCTACCCGCCACCGCGCGCTGTGTCAAGAATCTGATCGAGGCATCCGACACGTTTTTCGTCGCATCCTATGCAGACGTCGACGGCCATCGCTCAGTAGACGTGTCCCACCGTGGCGGAACACCCGGATTCGTGCAGGTTGCCGTAGACGGCACACTGACTGTGCCCGATTTCACCGGCAACAACTTTTTCAACACCCTCGGCAACATCACCTTGACTGGAAAGGCGGGCTTGATATTCCCCGACTTTTCAACAAGGCATGTCCTGCAATTGACCGGACGTGCCGCGCTTGTGTTACCGACCGATCATACCGGGCAATACCCGGGCGCGGAACGCTACTGGCGTCTGCACCCTACGCAGATTCTCCACCGCAAACACGCCATGCCCCTGACCTGGCAATTGCGCGAAGCCTCTCCGTTTCACCAATCACTCGGGCCTTGGGAACACCGCTGAGATCCCGAAGTCTCGTCCGGTAGCCGCGCGACGCTAGCCGCGCTACGGTAGCTGCGCTACGGCGGATTGATAAAGGGGTTGGCCCGGAACGCGTCGCGTGCCATGGCCACAAACGCACGCACCTTGGCCGACGCCAATCGGCCCTCCGCGTGCACAATGTGAATCGGCATCGGCTCTGGCTCGAAATCCTGCAACACCGTCTCGACACCGCCGCCGCCCAGGTCCGGTGCAATCTGGTAAGACAATACACGGGTCAATCCCCAACCCTGCTTCACCGCCGAGATCGCCGCCGGCAGCGAAGACAACACCAGGCGCGCATCAACTGCGAGCCCCCCGTCCCTGAATGGCCAGGTGACCTTGCCGCGTTGCCAGCCGGCACTGATCAGTCGGTGCTTAGCCAGATCTTCGGGTGACTCCGGCACACCGTATTGCTCTAAATAGGCCGGGCTGCCGCAGATAATACTGCGCACCGAACCCACCCGTGTTGCCACCAGGTTCGAATCCTCCAGCTCGCCCATCCGAACCGCCAGATCGAACCGTTCTTCCACAAGGTTGACAACGTGGTCAGCAAAAACCGCTTCCACCTGCGCGGCGGGGTAGCGATCCAGAAATTCGAGCAGCAACGGGACGACGTAGTGCTGGCCGAACAGATTGGGTGCAGTCAGGCGCAGCATCCCCTGCGGTTCAAGGTGCGCGCCGCGCACGGAATCCGTTGCGCTTTTGTAGCGCGCGAGCACATCGCGTGCATCGAAGAGAAAGTGCTGTCCGTCATCCGTCAGCGTAAGTGCTCGAGTCGTGCGGTGAAACAGCAGAACACCGAGTTCGGCCTCGAGCTCACCGAGCACGCGTGTAACAGACGGGGCACTGATCGACATCGCCCGCGCCGCCGCGGCAAGGCTGCCCCCGTCTGCAACCGCAACAAACACTTCCAGAGCTCTCAAACGGTCCATGCGGTCACATCCATGTCATCATTCTGGCCGGTTCAGGAAGTCCCACAACCGAACGCCACACCGCGAGACCACGCCACTCTAGCGTGTCTGCACAACGCGCGCACCGCCTCCCGAAGCAGCAGCCCCACTTCAACGCTGAGCGCCCGAGGTTCACATCCAGGCCACGACCGCCAAGGCGAACGCAAGCAGAGTCGCGACCGTGCGCACCCAGTGCCACGCCGCCCAGCGCGCCAATTCGAATGGCAGGGACGACCCGTCGAGGCTGCCGTCGGCAAACGACGCATTGGCCCGCTTGAAGTAGAGAAAAAACGTGGTGAGTGCAAACACACACAGCAGGGCCGCCGCGTTGCGGGCCCCGCTTGCGAGTCCATCCAGTGCAGCCGACACCACTGACAGCCAGACCGCCGCGTTGGTCAGCGGGAAAAAATAGCGGAACAAGCGCGGGCCAACCTCAACATGACGGCCGAAAAACTCATCCGATGACAACGAGCGCCAGAACGGCACGAGCAACGCGCCCTCCATCAAGAGACTCCCAGCATAGAGCCCCAGGGCAATCGTTGCCAAAGCGTGAACCCAATCCACCCCGCTCTCCCGTCCACCTGCATGGCTCAGGGCGCAGTGTACTGCGCACGCGACGGTCCTGCCATGGCCGCTGCAGCCCGCTCCGAAAACCGTCAGAATGGCGGTTTGACTGGCGCAACGGCACCCCATGGACTTCATCCCACGACGTGAACTCGACTTCCTGCTCAACGACTGGTTGCAGGTTGGCGAGCTGACCCGACGGGAGGCGTACACGGAGCACTCGGTCGACACCTTCACCGCCGTGCTCGACCTCGCAGCCGATCTCGCGCGCGACCACTTCGCACCACACTACAAGACTGCCGATGCCAACGAGCCAACGTTCGCAGACGGCCGTGTGACCTTGATCCCCGAGATCAGCGACGCGCTCTCCGCCTACGCCGATGCCGGATTCTTCGCCGGCGCCTTTCCCGAATCGGTCGGTGGCTTGCAACTGCCCTACTGCGTTGCGACGGCCGCGTTTGCGCATTTCTGTGCTGCCAATATCGCCACCGCCGCTTACCCGATGCTCACGGGCGGCAACGCGCGGCTACTGCTCGAGTGCGCAAACCCGGCGCAGATCGACGCCTGGGCCAAGCCGCAAATCGAGGGCCGGTATTTCGGCACCATGTGCTTGTCCGAACCGCACGCCGGTTCGTCGCTTGCCGACATCCGCACCCGAGCAACGCCAGATGGCAGCGATGCGCTAGGCGCACGCTACCGCGTGCAGGGCAACAAGATGTGGATTTCCGGTGGCGACCAGGAGATCAGCGAAAACATCGTGCACCTGGTACTGGCCAAGTCCCCGGATGCCAAGGGCGATCAACAGCCCGGGATCAAGGGCATCTCCCTGTTTGCGGTGCCAAAGTGGCTGCCAGACGGCAGCCGCAACGATGTTGCGGTCGCAGGTCTCAACCACAAGATGGGCTACCGCGGCACGGTCAATTGCCTGCTGAATTTTGGCGAAGGCGACGGCGCCATCGGTTGGCGCATTGGCGAGATTGGCGACGGCTTGCCGAACATGTTTCGCATGATGAACGAAGCCCGCACCATGGTCGGACTCGGCGCCGCGACTCTGGCATATCGCGGCTATGCCCAATCGCTCGACTACGCCCGCAACCGCCCACAGGGCCGCACCCCGGACACCGCACGCGACCCGGCATCGCCGATGACCCCCATCGTCGAACACGCCGACGTCAAACGCATGTTGATGGCGCAGAAGGCCATCGCCGAAGGCGCACTCGCACTCGTGCTCTACTCCGCGAAGCTCGTCGACGAAGTCAAAACCGCGCCCAGCGACAGTGAACGTGTAGAGGCCGAGCAACTGCTAAGCCTCCTGACCCCGATCACCAAGAGCTGGCCGTCGGAATTCGGGCTGGTCGCCAACGAGCACGCGATTCAGATTCACGGCGGCTACGGCTACACCCGCGAGTACGATGTCGAGCAGATCTACCGCGACAACCGCCTCAACCCGATCCACGAAGGCACGCACGGCATCCAGGGCATGGACCTGCTCGGGCGCAAGCTGCTCGGCGACAAGGGCGCAGCCCTCGCGATTCTGATGGCGCGCATGCAAGACACCCTGAACGCTGCCCGACCCCATCCCGAGCTCGCTGGCTGCGCGCAATCGCTCGTGCTCGCCCTCGTGCAGGCACAGGAGGCCATGGCGGCGCTGAGCGAAAACGCCGAACCGGCCGCCCTCATGGATAACGCCAGCCTTGCGTTATCGGCGTTCGGGCACATCGTCGTCGCCTGGCTGTGGCTCGACCAAGCCGTAGCGGCGATGGCGTTGCCGGATGAGAATCAGGCCCAACGGGCTGCCAAGCTCGCGACCTGCCGATATTTCTGTGAAACCGAGTTGCCGAAAGTCGCGCACCCCTTGCAGCTTGTCGGGTCAGCCAACGACGCCGCCTCGCGCGTACCGAGCGAGCTGTTCTGATCCGGCACATCGCCACCAGACCAATCCTCTCTGAACCACCCTGACCAACAGGACACCATGCCAACACTCGACATTCTGCTCGACTCCCCCGGCCTGCTCGCACTGACGCTCTTCGCCGCGCTCCTGGTCGGTTTGTCGAAAGGGGGATTGCCGGCGGTCGCGATGCTGAGCGTGCCGCTCTTGTCATTGACCATGTCGCCACTGGCGGCGGCAATACTGTTGCTGCCGATCTACATCCTGTCAGACGCGATCAGCGTCTGGCTCTACCGGCGCGAATTCAGCGCCACCAATATCAGAATACTGATACCCGCCGGGCTGCTCGGTGTGCTGATCGGTTGGGCCACGGCCACTGTCGTCTCGGACCGCGTGGTCGCGCTGATGATCGGGTTGATGGGCATCAGCTTCTGCCTCTACACCTGGTTCTTCAAGAACGCGAACGCCGACGCCCGGCCCGCGACCGTCGGTCGCGGGCTGTTCTGGGGCGCGCTCTCCGGGTTCACGAGTTTTGTCTCACACGCCGGCGCACCGCCCTTTCAAATCTACGTGCTGCCGCAAAAACTGCCCAAGATGGTCTTCGCCGGCACCACCACCATCGTCTTTGCCGCAATCAACCTCGCCAAACTCGGCCCCTACTGGTCGATCACGCCCTACACCGAAGATACCCTGCGCATCGCACTGATGCTGCTGCCAGCAGCCGCCATCGGCACGGTCGCCGGCAAGATGCTAATTCAACGCCTGTCGGAAAAGTGGTTTTTTCTCGCAGTGCAAATTGCGCTCTTCGCCATCTCCTGCAAGCTTGTTGTCGACGCCGTTCTGGCAACGGATTGAGCACGACACCCACACATTTTGTACAAACCTGCACCAGTGTTGATCGCACTACGCGCGCAGCAAGTGTTCACTTATAGTGCGTCTGTATTTACGACACTAAATAAGGTGAAAACAATGAATTCGACGGACATCGACAGGGCTTGGCGATACCATGACGCGGCTGATCAATTGCTCAATGGGCGCATTCAATCATTCATGATCGCTCAGGCGTTCCTAATCGTGGGATATGCCCAGCTACTGACTGCACAAGACTTCGAAACTCGCATGATATTGAAAATTGCGCTGCTCTCTATCGCCGTCCTTGCAATTTTTCTGACACTTGTCATGAAAGCCCTCTCAGCGCAGCTGTCACGTGGCATTCGAGAACTTAAACGGTTGCATCTGCTGCACGAAACAGAGGGCGACAGTATCTACAAAGTCTACTTCTCGGCCGTCAGAGGCGATGGAGTCGATCCTACGCTCGATGGATTCGCAAGAGGATGGACTCGGACAATGCCCATGTGTTTTCTGATTTTCTGGATAATCGCAATTGCATATGCATTGATTTCCCTGATTCCATCCCTTGTCGAGGGATAGCCAGAGGGCAACATTGCCGGACACTTGTTTGTAGATCCCTGGTCGGCTGATTATTCAGTCAGCAGAAAAGCGCTGCGCGAGCCAACCCAGGGTGTCGACAAAACTGTCGGCGAGCACACTGCTGTGTGTCGCGCCCTCGTAGTGGCGAGTTTCGGGGTCAACGTCGGTCGCGCTCACCGCCGACAACTGCGCCACCAACGCCGTGGTTGATGCGGGCAGAACGGTGGTGTCCGCCGTTCCCTGCGCGATCAGCACTGGCGCCACCATGGCGCGCGACCCCGGCTCCAAGGCCTCGAGATAGGCTGCGACCTGAGGCAGCTCCACTGCCGTGTCGGCGATCACGCTGTCGACGCTGCCGTTGGCACCGAGCACAGTCGGCACCGACGCACTCAGCGACTGCACGATTGCCGGCAGGCAATCGGTCTCGACCTGGGCTTGCAGCGCCGCGCCATCCGGTCCGTAGGCTAAGCTGACGTCGAAGCCATCGGACACGGCCGCGGTGCCATGCAGAATCAGCGCACTGAACGACAGCCCCTGCACCGCGGCTGCAGCACGTGATGCAAAGGGTGCCTGCGGGTTGTTCACGACCAGTCGACCGGCAACCC
>CALDHJ010000596.1 GCA_937941555.1 uncultured Granulosicoccaceae bacterium
TGCCCGGCGCACCGGCTACAGTTGTGGTCAGTGAAATTGGTGATCTGGATACCGGGCGTGGACCATGGCTGTGATTTTCAAGCGTGAAAAAGCAGGGCACATCGAACTGAAAATCGATGACCAGTCGACGCGTGCGGCCTACCGTGTTGCCCCGGATCGCGACGAGCCGGTGATCCTGCAGGTCGAGGGTGAGCTCGCCCGTGTGCTTGATATCAGTGCCGGTGGCTTCTCGTGCCTGTGTGCGGGATTGCAGCTGGGTATGCGCTATCGAGTGCTGCTCGACCTGCCCGATACCACCGACCCGATTGGCGCCTTCGCCGATGTGATCAAGGTCGATGACGGCAATATCTGCCGTTGCCGGCTAGTTGATCTCGACGCTGAGGCAGCCGATCTGCTGCACCGCTACGTGTTGCGCCGGCAGAAGCTCGCGATCAAGGCGATCCGCGCCAACAACCCCGACTGACCGGCCGGTCACACCAAAGCCATGGCTCAACAAGTGGCCTTGTCACCACGCGCGCAATACGACGTCTCGATTCGCGATGGCGTGCTGACGCCTGATGCTGCACAAGCGCGTGCAGTCGACGCGCTCGACCGGCTCTGGCACGACCTTCAGCGGCCTGAGGTTCAGGAAGATCGCGGATGGTTCAGCCGATTTCGCGCCGCGCCCGAATCGAAGCCCGTCGAGGGTCTGTATCTCTGGGGCGGTGTTGGCCGTGGCAAGACCCACTTCTGCGATCTCTTTTACGAAGCGCTGCCTTTTGATGACAAGCTGCGCTTGCACTACCACCGGTTCATGCAGCGCGTCCATGCCGGTTTGCGCGCGCGCGCCGACATGCGTGATCCGCTGCCGGATATCGCGCGTGAGCTGGCATCGTCTGCGCGCGTGATCGTGCTCGACGAAATGCACGTCAACGACATTACCGACGCAATGTTGATGCACGGGCTGCTCGAAGCATTGTTCGAGGCGCGCGTGGCGCTGGTGACCACGTCCAACGTCCCACCTGACGGCCTCTACCGCGATGGCCTGCAGCGCAGCCGGTTTCTGCCGGCCATTGCGTTGATGGAAGCACACTGCGCCGTGGTGCACCTCGACAGCGACACCGATTACCGTCTGCGTGCGTTGGAGCGCGCACCGGTTTACCACACACCGAGTGGTGCGGCTGCGGACACGGAGATGCAGCAGAGTTTTACCGATCTCGCGCCGGCGGGTGCTGACACGGCAGCGGGCACGTTTCGCGTCAACGATCGCCCCATCGCGGTACGGGCGCAGGCAGGCGGGGTGGTGTGGTTCGATTTCACTGAGCTGTGCGAGACGCCTCGTGCGAGCATCGATTACATCGAGATCGCGCGCGAACACCACAGTGTATTGATCAGCGGCGTGCCGGTCATGGATCAGGCCGCGAGTGACGCTGCGCGCCGGTTCGTCAACCTGATCGACGAGCTCTACGATCGCAATGTAGTGGTGATCATGAGCGCCGACGCCGAACCCGAGCAGCTCTACGTCGGCAAGCGCATGGCCTTCGAATTCGTGCGAGCGGCCAGTCGGCTACGCGAGATGGGAACGCGCGAATACCTGGCACTGCCACACCTCGGGTAAGTTCGAGGTCACATTCCTGCACGCGGTTTGCTCAGTACCAGTCGCGCCCCGCTGAGAATCAGCAGGGCTGCGACAACCGCACTCAGCCGCACATTCTCTCCGAGCAACAGGATGGCCCAGGCATATCCCAGCAGCGGAATGAAGTTGTTGATTAGTGCAAAGTGATTGGCTTTGACCCGGCCGAGCAACCGGTAGTAGATCACTTGTGCAAGCCCGGTGCAGCCGATGCCAAGCGCGGCGAGCGACGCCCATATGGTGAGTGTGGGTGTGACCTTGAACGCAAAGCCCTCGGTAAGTGCAAAGGGCAAGGTCAGCACCGCTGCAACCCACAACGTCAACGCCGCCACCCACAGGGTTGAGGGCAGGCCGGCTCGACGGACCAACACCGCGCTGAAGGCGTAGCAGACAGCGCCACCGGCGATCATCAGTTGGCCGTGTGCGCGCCCGAGCCCGTTGAGGCTGTCCCAACCGATCAGCGTGATCAGACCACCAAAGCCTGCGGCGATGCCGAGCAATTGCAGCGCGCGCGGCTTTTCATCTATGACCAACCAGGCGACGACACAGGTCGCAATCGGCATGCTGCCCATCAACAGCGACGCGACGCCGCTGTCAACCGTGAGCTCGCCCCGGTGGATCAGGTAGAAAGGGAGCGCATTACCGAGCAGGGCGACCGTCAGCACCAGCCGCAGCGCTCCGCCGCTGCGCGGCAGGGGCGCGCCGCCCCACCAGGCGGCTGCGCTCACCACCAGCGCACCGATCAGCAACCGCCAGAATACGAGTGCGGCGGGCTGGAAGCTCTCGAGACCCACCTTGATCAACAGGAACGAAAAGCTCCAGATCAGCGTGAGGCTGCAAAAGAGTGCGATGGTGATCGCGCGGTCGCTGTGGGATGTCATACGAAGAAGTATTGGTGGGCTACACGAACGGCTGGAGCAATTCTTGAATGGGCTGTTGGTAATGCACGCAATGGAAGCGTGCGCGTCGTTCAGACTGATCAACCGTAAAGGCAGCTCAGCAGTATGGCAATGTTTCCAGTGACGGACGTAGCAACGGTAAAAGCCGTTGTGATGGTTGCGGCTGTGTTGGTCACAGCGACAACCGTTCTCAACAAGGCTGGCAAGACCTGGCAGCGTGAATTTGTCGCCCCTCCGCCGACTGAAGCAGCTCTCGAGGAGCTTGTCGAGGGTGTCGGTGTGGCATCGGGTGAAGGCTTGGCCGGCAGTGGTGTTGCGGTGCCAGTCGGTGGCCTGGTCGATTCCAACCAGCTTTCGCGCAGCGACGCACCGCGCGTAGCGCTGCGCCCGACAACGGTCAATCTCGAGCCGTTCAATCAGAATGAGCCCGCGGATGCACTGCCGCGGGTGATCGACAAATACATCGGCCACGTCCATAACCCCTCCCGGCTGATCGACCGCCTCGAACGGCTGGCAAAGGGCGATGAATCGCTGCGCAAGGAGTCTCCGCGTCTACACGCTGGCACGGTGTTCGCGCGTCAACTCGATGGTGAGTCGAATCTCATGGAAATTCGCGTGCCCTTGCGTCAGGCACTGAATGAGGCCGGCGACTTGATGCTCGACATCGAACAGTCTCCAGGCCAGCGGCATGCGATGGTGATCTCACCGAGCGATGCGTCAGGTGAGACGGAACTGCGTTTCTCGGTACACAAGAGACACCTGCCCGGGCCAGGCATGTCATTACGCGTGTTCGGCATGGGCTCGCAGATGCCGTTGCTGGTCAAGGGCGAGGTCGAGATCGAATAAGCGAGGAGGGCAGTATGGCGACGGATGAACAGCGTTTTGCGATCGGACTGGGTGTGGTCGCGCTGGTGACCACGGTCATCGTCCTGGTTCTGAGCTTCGTGGACTTGGGCGAGGATGTCGAAGAGGCCGCCGCGCCAACGATCTCTGCACCGATTGTGACCGAGCCGCTTCCTGCACCCGACAGACTCACGCCGGACAGCGTGGCCGTTGCCAGCTCATCGGGTGTCGCGTCCGCCTCGGTTGTGGCGACCGGATCTGGCGTTGAGGCTGGGGACGGTGAATCGCAGAGCGCAGCAGGGGATACAGTTCAAAAAAACAGCTCCGACCCCGATGAGCCAGAACCGGCTGATGTACCGGTCATTGATCCGGTTCCGCTGGCCTACTTCGATCCGGACAGCAATCCGTTGAACCTGCCCCCTGTCATCGAGAAATACATCGAGCGGGTCGAGCGCGGAACGCGCTTCATGGCCCGATTGGAAGCCATCGTCGCGGACAGCGGACCGGTCGATGCCGCTGCGGATTCGGGTGAGCCACCGCTGACCTTTGCACTGCGGTCCCAGTCGAAACGGCTCAGTTACAACGCCGTCCACACGACCCAGTGGCTCGAGGCGAACTTCGCCGAAAGCGCGAAGCCTGCGACGGCGGACGTGCTTGTGGATGTGCGCCGAGGCGCGCAGTCGAACCCGCCGGGTGAGCGCATCACGTTATTCTTTGCCAGCGTCCAGGACACCGATGGCGCGCACAGCTTTGCGCTTGACCTCGATGGCACGCAGGGAGAGGTGCGTGTGTTTGTCTATGCCCTGGATGATGCCCTGCCGGCACTGGGCAGCGCGGCACTGCAACTCGATAGCCTGCAGGACTGAACGCCCGGCGCGACTCAGTGTGAGAGCAGTGCCTCGAGAACGCCACTCAACGACTTAACGCGGTTGATATCCGTGCGGCCCGAGAGTGTGTCGAGGCCGATCAATGTTGCATAGAGGGTGTTGGCGTGGTGCCGGGACACGGCCTTGCTGAAACCTACCTCGCGAAAAAGCGACTGCACGTAGTCGATGCGCTGTGTGTCGACACGTTCGACAGCGTCGCGCGCGCGCGCGTCGTGGCGGGCCCAGGCGCGAATGGCGGGCTCGACGCCGTCGCCTCCGTAGGCCGCCGGGGCCGGGTCGGATACGCGTTGCACGAGTGTGCGCAATCGCGATTGGGCTGAGCCCTCGGCCTGCTCGACCACCGTGATGATCAGCTCGGTTGCAGCTTCGTGCCAGTGTTGCAACATGTCGGAGAGCAATGCGTTGCGGTCCTTGAAATGCCAGTAGAAGGAGCCCTTGCTCACACCCAATGACTGCGCGAGCGGTTCGACTTTGACACGGTCGACACCGTCTGTGGTCAGGGTCCGGAAGCCGGCCTGGATCCAGTCCAGCGGGCGGAGTGAAGTGGCGGTTGGCATCGGCGGAACATACGCTAGCGTATTGACATGGGCAAGTGTCGAGTCTACCGTACGGTGGCGTATGGAACTGACCGGAGACCACGATGATGACCCTTCTCTCTCTGATCATGGCAGCGGTGCTGCTTGCGATAGCCGCCGTACACCTGGCCTGGGGTCTCGGTATGACCTGGCCGGGGCATGACCGGCAGAGCCTCATCGACACCGTCATCGGGCACCCTGACGTCACGCGTATGCCGGGCTTGGGTTTGTGTCTGGCCGTGACCCTGGCATTAATGGCAGCGGCACTCTGGGCGGTGTGGGGGGGCGATCTCCTGCCGCTGCCGGAGGCGACGGTTTGGGGACTGAGCGTTCGAGCCACGGGTTTTTGGGTGCTGGTCGCGGTTTTTCTCGGTCGCGGTATCGCGACCTATGTGCCGTCGCCGCTCGCCGCGGCGGTCGAGCCCTTTCGAACACTGGACCGTCGGGTGTACGCACCGCTGTGCGTCGCGCTCGGCGGCGGATTTCTGTTGCTCGCGCTGTGACCGTGGGATAGCGGTGGCATCCGGTGCTTGAAACCCCTCGACCCAGCCCCGATATTCAGTGCTCTCGAAGCGATTGAAGGTGTCCCCATGCGCGTATTGGCGTTCGCTGCCAGTAACAGCAGCCAGTCCATCAACCGGCGTTTGGCCAACCACGCCGCAGATGTGTTCGAAGCGGAATTCGCGCCCGGCGCCGAGATCGACCGGCTCGATATCAACGATTTCGAAATGCCGATTTACAGCATCGACCGCGAGCAGGCCGACGGCGTGCCGGCGCTCGCGAACGCCTTCATCGCTCGTATCGCCGCCGCTGACCGGGTGATCGTGTCGTTCGCCGAACACAACGGCCACTACTGCGCTGCGTTCAAGAACCTGTTCGATTGGGCCTCGCGGCTCGAAAAGAAGGTCTATCAGGACAAGCCAATGGTGCTGCTGTCGACATCGCCTGGGCCCGGCGGCGCGGGCTCTGTGCTCAAGGCGGCCGTCGAGAGCGCACCCTTTTTCGGGTGCGATCTGCGGGCGTCGTTGAGTGTGCCGCGTTTTGGCGACAGCGTGGACCCGGAGACCGACGTGCTGATTGACGACGCGCTCTCGCAGGCGTTGCGCGCTGCGCTCGGCAAGCTTGTGTGAGTCAGCCCGGCACGCTGCGACCGGTCGCGCGTGAGGCGAGCCTCGACGTCGCATTTTGACGCCGCCAGCCGATGGCCTCTCTCAGCTCGGCCTGTTGGCGCTGGTGGCGGTGGCCGGCCTGTGGTGTTTCGCCGCAAGGCGCAGTGCGAAGGCAATAGGGGCCTATTGTCGAGCGCTGCAACGATGGGGCGGGACACCACAGGGACGCCCGCAGGGTTAGCGTGTCAGCGCCCGCAGGCCGCGTTGCGCCTCTTGACCATGGAGTAGCCGGGGCCGCCTTCGGTGTGGGCTGCGTATCGTGCTGACCGTGGTGAGCGTGACCCTTGTCCTGCGCCGGTTCGTGTGATCTGGGCTGGCCGGTTGCTTGCAGCGGTCATACGGGTGACATACTCCTATTGCACACCGTTGTCAGATTCGGCGCCTGTTGACCCATGAAAGACGAAAACACCCCGAGCCCTGCCTTTAGCGACTGGATGGATTCCGAGCTCGAAGAGTCGCTTGACGACCTCTTCGAAATGGAATTCGCCGAGCCGCTGCTGACCGAAGAACTGCGTCGGCTGTACAACAGTGCCCACCCCGAGCGCCTGGACAAGCGGATCTACTACCGCAATCTGCTGCGGCTACAGGGTGAGCTGATCAAGCTGCACCACTGGGTGCAGGATACCGGTGCCAAGGTGCTGATCATTTGCGAAGGCCGTGATGCTGCTGGCAAGGGTGGCGTCATCAAGCGAATCGCCCAGCGGCTCGACCCGCGGGTCTGCCGCGTGGTGGCGCTGCCCAAACCGACCGAACGCGAGCAATCGCAGTGGTATTTCCAACGCTATGTGCCGCACCTGCCGGCCGGGGGCGAGATCGTGCTCTTCGACCGTTCCTGGTACAACCGCGCAGGCGTGGAGCGGGTCATGGGATTTGCCGATGACGCGCAGGTCGAGCAGTTTTTTCGCGACGTCCCGGAATTCGAGCGGATGCTCGTGCGCTCTGGAATCATCGTGGTCAAGTACTGGTTCTCGATCACCGACGAGGAACAGCAGCTGCGCTTTCTGATGCGCGTGCACGACCCGCTCAAGCAGTGGAAGCTCAGCCCGATCGACCTCGAGTCACGCATTCGCTGGGAAGACTACACACGCGCCAAGGAGGAGATGTTCGATCGCACCAATATCCCCGAAGCGCCGTGGTACATCGTCGAGGGCAACGACAAGAAGCGCGAGCGCCTCAACTGCATCGAGCATCTGCTCTCCTTGATTCCCTACCGGGATACCGAACGCGAATCCATCGAGTTGCCAGAGCGTCAGTTTGATCCGCACTACGAGCGCCAGACCCTGCCCGACGAGCTGTACGTACCGAAAGTCTATTGAGTCTGTGGGCCGCCCCGACCGCGGCCGCTGCACTACACTGTGGTGCTCTCACTGAACTCAACAACGCATGATCCGGCTGGAACTCTCACGTCTGCTCACAGTGCTTGGCATCACGGCGATTGCCGCGGGTGCGGCACTTGGCCACGGCGTTGCCTCGGGCGATGCAGCGTTCATCGAGCAGAGTGCCGGTCTGAACATCGGGCCGTGGTTGTATTTGGGTGCGAAGCATATGGTCACGGGCTACGACCATCTGCTTTTTCTGCTCGGCGTGGTGTTTCTGCTCGGCAATGCCCGAGATGTGTTGATCTACGTTACGCTCTTTTCGCTTGGGCACAGCCTCACGCTGATGACCGGTGTGCTCGCCGGCATTCACGTCAACCCCTACCTGATCGACGCCGTCATCGGCCTCTCGGTGGTGTACAAGTCCTTTGACAACCTCGGTGGCTTCGAGCGCGTGGTCGGCTGGCGCCCCTGGCCGCGGCTCATGGTGCTCGGATTCGGTCTGATTCACGGCTTCGGTCTGGCGACCAAGATTCAGGAACTCGAGATACCGTCCGAGGGCCTCGCGTTGAACCTCGGGCTGTTCAACGTAGGTGTGGAACTGGGGCAACTCCTAGCGCTCGGCTGGATCTTGTTGCTGGTATTGACCTGGCGCCGCAGCGCGTCGTTCAGCGTGCAATCGGTTGCAGCGAATACGGTGTTGATGATGCTGGGTTTCCTGCTGACCGGCTACCAGCTGTTGGGCTACCTCAAGGCAAGTTGATATGACTGATCTCGCTTCAAACGATCCGGCCCGCAACGTGTTGAGTATGCGCGGCATTGTACTTGCGACCTTTGGCGCGGCGGCGGTGGCCTTCGCGCTGCTGATCACGGTGGTGGCGCCGGCCGAGTACGGCTACGACCCGACCGGCATTGGCAAGCGACTCGGACTGGATCGCCTGTTCACGGCGTCACACAGTGCCAGTGTGTTGTGGCAGGCTGATGGCGCACGGCGGACCGACGCGGCGACGGTGGTTATCCCGGCGGGCGAGGGCATCGAAGTCAAGGCCGAGATGTTGGCGGGCCAGCAGCTGTTATACCGCTGGGCATCGACCGGTGGTCCGGTGTTTCTCGAGATTCACGGTGACCCGACGGTGGGCGACACCTACAGCAGCTACAAGACCCTGCCGTCCACGCAATCGGGC
>CALDHJ010000597.1 GCA_937941555.1 uncultured Granulosicoccaceae bacterium
GACCACGATCAACCGCTTGCCGGCAGCGTCTTCCCGCGCCATCGCAGATTTCACCGCGTCAGCGCCGTCTGCCACCGTGCCGAGCCCGACGTGCCCCACTTCGAAGTTGGTCTGGTAACTGAGCCAGCGTCGGATGTCAGAGTCGGTCATGGGAGTCAAAGGATGATTCTGCATGCCGCTTTCGCTGAGCAAGGTGTCACCGACGAAGAGATGGCCGTGCACCAGCGAACGACCCGTGCCCGGAAAAGCGGGACAGACAATCACCTGGCGCGCGTCGAGCGCTGTTGCCAGCGCCTCAGCCACCGGGCCGATATTGCCCTCTCGCGTGCTGTCGAAAGTGGAGCAGTATTTGAAAAAGAACTGCTGGCAGCCCTGCTCACGCAGCCAAGCGAGCGCGTCAAGCGACTGCGCCACCGCGTCTGCGACGGGGATAGAGCGGGATTTGAGCGCAACCACACCGGCTTCCACATCGCTCGCAGCGGCGTTATCCGGCACGCCGCCGTACTGCACGACGCGCATGCCGCCCTTGGCCAGGGTGTTGGCAAGATCACTCGAGCCGGTGAAATCGTCTCCGATACAACCGAGCAGCATCAGGACTCTCCCGGCAGTGTCAGCCCTGCGTTTTCGGCGTAGACCTTGGCGACCGCCGCATCATCTTCTCGGCCCAGCCCGCGGCCGCTTGCTGCGAGAAACTGCTGCAGTGCTGCAGCGGTGATCGGAGCTGCAAATTTCGCGTCGCGGGCAATGTCGAGCACGATCCCGAGGTCTTTGGGCCAGATGTCGACCGCGCTGTGTGGGGTGTAGTCGCCGTCGACAATGTGCGGTGCCCGGTTCTCCAACATCCAGCTGGTACCGGCGCACTGGCTGATGACCTCGAGAAATTTGTCGGGCGTAACGCCCTGGGTCATGCCAAAGGTCAGGGCCTCGGCCATGGTTGCAATGTGCACGCCTGCCAACAGTTGGTTGACCGCCTTCATCGCCGATCCGGCACCCGCCGTATCGCCGAGTTCGAAAACGGTTGTGGCCACGGCGTCGAGCACCGGTTTCGCGGCCGCAAAGGCGTCAGGTGTGCCGGCAGCCATGACCGACAAGGCGCCCTCGGCCGACTTCTTCGCGCCGCCGGAGATCGGGGCATCGAGGTAGTGGACACCGTGGGCCTCGCAGCGAGCCGCCATGTCACGTGCAAAGGCCGGTGGCACCGTGGCGGAGGCAAGCACAACTGCCCCGACTTTGAGGTGAGGCACCACGCCATGTTCCCCGAACAACACACTCTCGGTCTGGGCGGCGTTCAGAACCACCACCGCCACGGCGTCGCACTCGGGTGCAACCGCCTCGACGGCGCCTGAGGCGCCACCCGAATCGGTAAAGCGCGATACCGCGTCGTCGCTGACGTCAAACCCGTAGGTGGTATGGCCGGCACGCAACAGCGAGGTTGCCATGCCCATGCCCATCGACCCAAGGCCGAAGACTGCTGTGGTTCTTCTCATGATCTCTGTGTGTTTTTCTGAAAAAAGAGGCCTGGGATATCGATCCGAGCGAGTGCGCGTCACACCCTGTCCCGCATAGCACCCGCACAGCAGCTCACGCGACACGGCGCCGGGTTCACCCGGCAGATGTTGGTACAGAATCGGGCAGGTCAGACCGTGCTCGGATTGCTCGCAATCCTATCGCGTCGTGACACCACTTGCCAGTTTTAGCGGCCAAAGATCCGTTATAGCGGAATCAGACGAAGCCCGGGCCGAGACGATAAACCGCTTCGCGCAGGTAGTCAGACGTGTGGTCGCGACTTTCGAGGCTCGCAAGCTCGCTGTAGGAAATCAGCTTCCCGACCTCAAGTGAGACGTTCTTGCCGATCTTGTTGCGCACTTCATTGAGCAACAAGCCGGTACGCAGCGCCGGGTTGATCCAGCTCGAGAGCTGGAACAGCATGCTGTTCTGGCCGTGGAAATAGACCGGCAACACGCTCGCCTGAGACGACTCGATCAGACGCGAGGTCAACGGCTTCCAGTCGTGGTCGATGGCGGTGCGCTTGAAAGGCTCGGCGTTGGCAACCCCACCGGCCGGGAAGATAACGACTGTACCACCCGCTTCGAGGGCGGCCTGGGCCGCACGTTTGGTGCGCACGTTGTTCTTGATCGCCTCACGCCCCGGATCGAAATCGATCGGCAATACGTGCTCTTTGACTCGGTGATCCTGACACAAGACCTTGTGCAGGATGACCTTGAAATCAGGGCGCTCCTGGGCCGTTAGGTGACACAGCGCCAGACCATCCACCACACCGAAGGGGTGGTTGGCCACCACCACGGTCGGCCCGGCATCACGCAGACAGGCGAAGGCACCCGGGCGCACATCGATACCGATATCGAGCGCTTCGAGCGCCCGGCCCCAGAATTCGACACCGGTCAGGTCGAGGTGAGCCAGCGAATCGTAGAGAGCCTGCAGCTTTCGCTGACCGCTCATGCGCTCAACCGCACCGATGATGAACCGCGTCAACGCGGGCTCGCCTTCGGTCACGTAGCTGATAACGGGCAAATCAGGTGGCATGGACGGTCACGATCCAGAGGGCGGTCCCACAGGGGGCCGGTTCGGGTTGAGGCCAGGAGGCCGAGACAAACGAAACAACCCCCTAGTTTACCGGCCCCGTATCGGCCGTCGCAACGAATGCGGCATGACAACCTAGCGGGCTAATACAGCGGCCATACTCTGCCCCCCCGTCGCCGCTGGCCACTGCCCGCACTCCGCAACCCACCCGACTCCCCGTTTGCACTCAAACTTGGGTAGAGTGAGGTGCACAATAGTGCTGCGGCGGATAATAATGTCGCCGGAGACCTCGACGGGGGATATCGCGTCCCACGCCCCGGGGATATTGGGACACACCACAATCAGGAGAGCAGAATGTCCAAACTCACCCAGATCGCGGCCGGTATCGCGGTGTTCGCCGCCAGCGCCATGTCAGCCCACGCTGAAAAGTGGGACATGCCGATGGCCTACTCCGCCACCAACTTCCACTCTGCCACCGGCGCGCAGTTCGCCGAGTGTGTGACCCTCGGCACCGGCGGTGCACTCGAGATCACCACCCACCCCGGCGGCTCGCTCTACTCGGGCGCCGAGATCAAGCGCGCCATCCAGACGGGCCAGGTCAACATCGGCGAGCGACTGCTGTCTGGCCACCAGAACGAAAACGCCCTGTTCGGCTTCGATTCCGTGCCCTTCCTCGCGACCTCGTTCGCAGACTCCGAGAAACTCTGGGAAGTCGCCAAGGGGCCGCTGACCGAAGTTCTCAACGGCCAGAATCTCCACCTGCTCTACTCCGTGCCGTGGCCGGGTCAGGGCTTGTATTTCGACCGTGAAGTCAACACCACTGCCGACGCCAAAGGCATCAAGTTCCGCTCCTACAACGCCGCCAGCGCGCGCATGGCTGAGCTCATGGGCATGTTGCCGGTTCAGATCGAAGCGGCCGAGATCAGCCAGGCCTTCGCCACCGGTGTTGCCCAAGGCATGGTGTCGTCGGGCTCAACCGGCTACGACCGCAAAGTCTGGGAAAGTCTCTCTCACTACTACTCTGCCGACGCGTGGATGCCGCGCAACTACGTGATGGTCAACCTCGACGCCTGGAACGGCCTCGACGAAGGCACCCAGAACGTGATCAACGGCTGTTCGGCGATTGCCGAGTACGCGGGTGACTGGCGCTCGATCCAGTACACCGACTTCACCGTCAACGAGCTCGCCAAGAACGGCATGGCCACCGGCCCGGTCAGCGACGAACTCGGTGCCGAGCTGCGTGCCATCGGTGAGACCATGACGGCCGAATGGCTTGAAGCCGCAGGTGATGCGGGCAAAGCCATCGTCGACGCCTACAAAGCCGCGCAGTAACACGCGCGCACCGGCCCGGGTTTGGCGGTTCTCGCCAGGCTCGGGCACCCTTCTCCAAATTTCCTGAAAGGACACGGCAATCATGGCCACATTTGGCATATTGCGCTCCGCCCTCGACGGCCTCTACCGCTACGCGGGCTACCTCGCCGCAGTCTTCCTCGTGCTGATCCTGTGTTTCGTCTCGATGCAGATGATCGCCCGCTGGATCGGCGAGATCGTGACCGGTGCACCTGACATCACCGGCTACTGCATGGCCGCAGCGTCCTTTCTCGCCATGCCCTACGCGCTCAACAACGGCAGTCACATCCGGGTGAACCTGCTGCTCAACGCCCTCGGCGGCAAGCGTTGGTGGGCCGAAGTCTGGTGCTGGGCCATTGCGTCCTACCTGACCTTTCTCTTTGCCCGCTACGCGGTCAAGCTCACCTACGAGAGCTACCGCTTCAATGACATCAGCCAGGGTCAGGACGCCTGGCCGATCTGGATTCCGCAAGTGGCCATGGCAGTCGGCACGGTGCTGCTCGCGATCTGTGCGTTGGACAACCTGATCACCACCCTCTTCACCGGCAAAGACAACATCAAACCGACTGTTGTCGACGTGAGCGCGGAATAAGACCATGGAAGAGATCTACCTCGTATCGATTTTTCTTTTCGTGCTGTTCCTGCTGCTCGGCACGGGCGTCTGGGTCGGGCTTGCGCTCTTCGGCGTCGCCTATCTCGGCCTCGAGATGTTCACCACGCGCCCGGCAGGCGATGCCATGCTGACGCGCATCTGGACCGGCTCGTCGAGCTGGACGCTGACCGCCTTGCCGCTTTTTATCTGGATGGGAGAGATCCTGTTTCGAAGCCGCCTGTCACAAGACATGTTTCGCGGATTGAGCCCGTGGATGCAGCGCCTGCCCGGCGGCCTGGTGCACGTCAACATCGTCGGCTGCACCCTCTTTGCTGCGGTATCAGGCTCCTCCGCTGCAACGCTCACCACCGTCGGCAAGATGTCGATCCCGGAACTGCGCAAACGCCAGTACCCCGAGTACATGACCATCGGCACGCTCGCGGGTGCCGCGACCCTCGGCCTGATGATCCCACCGTCACTCACCCTGATCGTCTACGGCGTTGCGGTCGAGCAGTCGATCACCAAGCTCTTCATGGCCGGCATCCTGCCCGGCATCGTGTTGGCGGGCCTCTTCATGGCCTACGTCGCAGGCTGGTCGTTCCTTCGGCCGAATGAAGTGCCGACGATCGCCGACCGCATGAGTTTCCGCCAGAAGATCAACGAAAGCCGCTTTCTGATTCCGGTGATCCTGCTGATCCTCGTCGTCATCGGCTCGATGTACGGCGGTTGGGCGACGGCGACCGAAGCCGCCGCGATCGGCGTGCTCGGCGCCCTGATCCTCGCCGCGGCCCAGGGCTCGCTCACCCCCAGGGCCTTTATCGACAGCCTGCTCGGCGCGACACGCACCTCGGCGATGATCGCGCTGATTCTAATGGGCGCAATCGCGCTCACGCTCGCGATGGGCTTCACCGGTTTGCCGCGTGCACTCGCCGAGTACATCGACAGCCTCGAGCTCTCACGCTTTTCCCTGCTCATGGCGCTGATGCTGTTCTACATCGTGCTCGGCATGTTCCTCGACGGCATCTCGTCGGTCGTGCTGACGATGGCGATCGTGCAACCGATGGTGGTCAACGCCGGCATCGACATGATCTGGTTCGGCATCTTCATCGTGATCGTGGTCGAGATGGCGCAGATCACTCCGCCCATCGGCTTCAACCTGTTCGTGATGCAGGGCATCACGGAGCACGAAATGGGCTTCATCGCCAAGGCCGCGCTGCCACTCTTCATGATCATGGTGCTGATGGTGTTCATCATGATCGCAGTGCCGGAGCTGGCAACGTACCTGCCGGACAGCATGCGCTCGCGACCGGGCGGGTAAGGCCGCGATGGCTGCGCACCGGATCGAGCGCCTGCGCGTTCACCGCATCCAGATTCCGGCCAAGGCCGTGCACTCGCACGGCAGCGGCGACGTCGCCGGCATCCACGTCGCCATTCTGGAACTCACCACCGACACCGGACTCACCGGCTGGGGCGAGGCCTCGCCCTGGCCCGTTTTCACCGGCACGGCCGAGGGCAACGCCGCCGCCTTGCACGTACACCTGCGGCCGCACCTGATCGGCGCGGACCCGGTGCAGGTCGAGCGCCACCTCAACACCGCCAACAAGGTGATTGTCGGGCACCCCGAAGCCAAGGCCGCGCTCGAGATGGCACTGCTCGACCTGACCGGTCAGATCAGCGGCCTGTCGGTGTGCGAGCTGGTTGGCGGGCGTCAGCGCGACGACATCGGCATGAGCTTCTCTGTCGCCAACCCCGATTTCGACAAGGACCTCGACGACATCGCCGCGATGTGGGCCGACGGCGTTCGCATCTTCAAGTTCAAGACCGGTTTCGCCGACCACGGCTTCGACCTCATGCGCTGCGAGACACTGCGCACGCTCTACGGCGATGCCATCGATATCCGCATCGACTACAACCAGGGCCTGCCCGCCTTCGATGCCATCCGCCGCATCCGCGATCTCGAAGCCTTCCGACCGACCTTTGTCGAGCAACCGGTCAAGATGCACGAACGCGCCGCGCTGGCCGAGATCACGCGCGCAGTGGATGTGCCGATCATGGCAGACGAGAGTGTCTTTGACCCGATCGGCGCCCTGTACGGCGCCACACACCGTATTGCTGACATCTTCTCGCTCAAGATCATGAAGTCGGGCGGTATCCGCCGGGCGCTCGAGGTGGCAGCCATCGCGCGCGCCGCCGGTATCGAGGTCTACGGCGGCTGCATGTTCGAAACCGGGCTCGCCCACACCGCCGGTACGCACCTCATGGCCGCGGTGCCCGACCTTACCCTCGAATGCGAGTTCTACATGGCGAGCTACTACGCCGAGGACGATATCCTGGTCGACCCGTTCCCCGTCAGCAATGGGCGCGTCAAGGTGCCGACCGGCCCCGGACTCGGCGTCGAGATCAACCCCGATCAACTTGCGCGGTACGCGGTCGCCGAGGTGCTCGCGTGAGCGCGTCCACACCCGAAATGACCGGCGGGCAGCTGATCCTGCGCATGCTCGAACTGCACGGCGTCCGGCACGTGTTCGGGCTGCCTGGCGAGACCACCATCGGTTGGTATGAAGGCTGGCGCGAACACTCCGACATCGAGTACGTGCTCACCCGAGACGAGCGCACGGCGGCCTTTGCTGCCGAGGCCTACGCCAAGATCACCGGCCGGCCGGCGGTGCTCGAAGCCCCAAGCCCGGGCGTCACACACTGCACGCCCGGCATCACCGAAGCCTTCCTGAGTTCGGTGCCCGTGATCTTTTTCAGTTCGGACATCCCGATTAACCAGGACAAACGCCACGGTCTGACCGGGGTCGATCAGACGGCGCTCTACCAGAGCATCTGCAAGGAATCGTTTCACCTGACCAAGCCGGGCGAGATTCCGTTCATGCTGCGCCGCGCGTTTCGCGTGGCGACATCGGGCCGTCCGGCGCCGGTGCACATCCGCGTGCCGATCAATGTATTTCGTGAGTCGGCGCAGGTGACAGATCTCTACGCCGAACCGCAATACAGCCGCTACCCCGCGCACCGGCCAGTCGCGGACCACGCCAACCTGCGGCGTGCGATCGAGGTGTTGCTCGCAGCCGAGAAACCGGTGCTGGTGTGTGGTCAGGGCGCGTTGATTTCCGGCGCGACAGAGGCCGTGATCGCGCTCGCCGAGCGCCTGCAGATCCCGGTCGCAACGACCACCCCCGGCAAGGGCACCGTCCCGGAAACCCACCCGCTGGCGCTGCGCGTCATCGGCGCACGCGGCGGCATGGCCTACGCCAACGACTATGTGCGCGATGCCGACACCGTTTTTTTCATCGGCAGCAACACCGATTCGAGCTCGACCAACCACTGGGCGCTCTACGGTGACCCGACCCAAAAAACGTTTTTGCACCTGGACATTGCCGAAGCCCATGTCGGCAACAACTTCCCGGTGGCCGTGAGCCTGGTGGGTGATGCGCGGGCGAGCCTTGCGTACCTGGTCGAATTGATCGACACCGAATACACCGTCGCGCCTCGACCTGCGCTCGACCTGAACCCGATCAAGGAGGCCGCACGCGACGCGGTGTTCTTCGCCAACACCCCGATGCCCGAGGGCACCGTATCGCCGGTCAAGCTGACCCAGGCGCTCGACCGGATCCTGCCACCAAACGGCATCGTCACAGCCGAACCCGGGGTTGCCGCGATCTACCCGTCGGCGTTGCTGTCGGTGCGCGAGCCGGGCCG
>CALDHJ010000598.1 GCA_937941555.1 uncultured Granulosicoccaceae bacterium
ACATGATTACCCTCATCCGGGATTGGTACACACGCCACTTCTCAGACCCGCAGGCGATGATGCTCGCGATGGTGCTGATCATCACCGCGGCGCTGATTTTTCTGTTTGGTGACATTCTGGCGCCGCTGCTGGTGGCGGCGGTGTGTGCCTACGTGCTCGAGGGTGTGGTGGCGCGTCTCGAGCGCATTGGTGTGCCGCGCGTGCTGGCCGCGTCCCTGGTGTTGGTGATCTTCTTCTTTTTCTGCCTGATCGCAATCTTCGGTCTGTTGCCGCTGCTGTTCCAGCAGGTAACGCAGCTGTTCCTCGAGTTGCCACGGTATCTCGGCCAGGGGCAGCAGGAACTCATGCGTCTGCCGGAGGCTTACCCGAACCTCTTCACGGTCGAACAACTCAATGACGTGGTCAATGCGCTGCGCGGTGAAATCGCGAGCTTCAGTCAGGCGGTTGTGTCCTTTTCCGTTGCCAACGTCATGAACGTGTTTGTGTTTGCGGTCTACTTCGTTCTGGTGCCGCTGGTGGTGTTCTTCGTACTCAAGGACAAGGCGCTGGTGATGGCCTGGCTCAAGCAGTTTCTGCCGAGCCGTTCGGAGTTGACGGCCCGCGTATGGGCGGAAGTGGACGCTAAAACCGCGAGCTACGTGCGTGGCAAACTGATTGAAATCGTGATCATCTGGGTCACGAGCTACGTGGTGTTCGCGTACTTCGGGCTCAACTTCTCCTTGCTGCTGTCTTTCCTGGTGGGTATCTCGGTCATCATTCCGTTTGTCGGGGCCTTTGCTGTCACGATACCGATCGCGTTGATCGCTTTTTTCCAGTGGGGTTTTTCGCCCGCGTTCGGCTATCTGCTCTTTGCCTACACGATCCTGCAGATACTCGATGGCAACCTGCTGGTGCCGTTGCTGTTCTCGGAAGTTGTGAATCTGCACCCGCTGGGCATTATTGTCGCGGTGCTGTTCTTTGGTGGGCTGTGGGGTGTGTGGGGCATCTTTTTCGCGATACCGCTCGCGACGCTGATCCAGGCGCTGCTCACCGCCTGGCCCAGTGGGCCGCTCTCGGAGACGGTGATCGCCGAATCCTGAGTGCATCACCTCGGGAACACCCGCATCGGGTGTCTGGGGGTGAGTGTCGAATCTGCATCGATTGCAGGCACCGGCAGACGGTTGTTTTCAGGCAATTCCCGAAAATGCGGGCTCCGGTAACGCTGCGTGCTTGATTGCCCGTGGGTCGCCTCTTACTATCAGTGCATTGCGAACACGTTATATAGAGAGACTCCCGATGTTTCAGGGCAGTATGGTGGCCATCGTGACCCCGATGAAGGCTGATGGCTCGGTCGACGACGACGCTTTGGCGCGGTTGATCGAGTTTCACATCGAGCAGGGGACCGATGCGATTGTGTCCGTGGGCACCACCGGTGAGTCGGCAACGCTCTCCATGAGTGAACACGCGCAGGTTGTTCAGCGCACCATCAATCTCGTCGCAGGGCGCGTGCCGGTGATCGCCGGCAGTGGTGCAAACAACACCCGTGAAGCCATCGAGCTCGCACAGAAAGCTGAAAAGGCTGGTGCAGCGGCCCATCTCTCGGTTGTTCCCTACTACAACAAGCCAACCCAGAATGGCATCAAGGCGCATTTCACCGCCATTGCGGACGCGGTAGAGCTGCCGATGATCCTCTACAACGTGCCGGGTCGCACGATTGTAGACATGCAGCCTGAGGTGACCGCTGAGCTCGCCAACCACGCGAACATTGTCGGCATCAAGGAAGCCGAGGGCAGCCTGGAGCGAACGCATGCACTGATTGCACAGTGCCCGGCTGATTTCCTCATCTTGAGTGGCGAAGATCCGACCGCGTGCGAGTCCATGATTGCCGGCGCGCGCGGTGTGATCTCGGTGACCGCCAACGTCGCGCCAGCGCTCATGCACGACATGTGCATGGCAGCGATTTCCGGGCAGGCGGAAGAGGCGCGGCGTATCAACCGTCAACTCGACGCCGTGCACCGCGCGATGTTCATTCAAAGCAGCCCGTCGCCCTCCAAATGGGCGCTAGCGGAAATGGGCCTGATCCAGTCGCACGTGCGGCTGCCGTTGCTCGAGCTCGAACCGCACTGTTTCGATGCCGTTCGTCAGGCACTGGAGGCGGTCGACGCCTTGGCGGTTGCGTGATGCGCCAGCGAGCGCTGGCAGCACTCTCTGTTGTGATACTGCTTGCGGCCTGCGGCACGGTGGACCTCGAGAACGATCCGCTACTGAAACCGCCGCAGTTGATCGATTCGGACATCAAGAACAAGAAGAAGACCTCGGCGGCGCTGCCCGCTGTTCCCACCGCTCTCGGCTGATGCTCTCGTTCCTGTCGCTTGGCAGCGGCAGCAAGGGCAACGCCACACTGGTACGCGGCGGAGACACCCTTGTATTGGTCGACTGTGGCTTTGCCTTGCGTGAAACTGAGGCGCGCATGGACCAGGTGGGGTTGTTGGTATCGGATCTCGCGGCGGTGTTGGTCAGCCACGAGCACAGCGATCACGTGCGCGGACTCGGTCCGCTGCTGCGAAAACACCGGGTGCCGGCGTGGATGACGCACGGCACCCATGAGTCGCTTCGCGATGCCCGCTTTGATGGTGTCACCGAGATCAGTCCGCACGCGGCATTCTCGATCGGCGATCTGCGGGTGGAGCCGTGCCCAGTGCCGCACGACGCAGCCGAGCCCTGTCAATATCGCTTCGAGCACGCCGGCCGCCGGTTCGGGGTTCTCACCGACATTGGCCATGTCACACCCCATATCCGGGGCTGCGCGGCCAATTGTGATGCGTTGATTCTCGAAGCCAACCACGATGTCGACATGCTCCGGGCGGGGCCCTATCCCTGGCCGTTGCAGGAGCGGATTCGCGGTGGCTACGGCCATCTCAGCAACGCGGCCTGCGCGAGCTTGCTCGGGTTGATCGATTGCTCACGCCTTCAGGCCGTGGCACTGGGCCACCTCTCGGAGCAGAACAATTCGCCACGTTGTGCACTTGACACCGTCGCCCCGCAACTGAAGCAGTCGGATGCAGCCGTGACCGTGCTCGCGCAGGGCGAGCCCGGCACCTGGTACGAGATTCAGTAGGGTATTACAGGCCTGGTTTCGATCAGACGGTGCTGATGTCTGCGGTGCTGTCGCCGCGCACGCGCTGCGTGAGGCGGGTGATCCGGGCGCCAAGTCCGGCGGCATCGAGCCCCGCGTTGGCCAGCAGTTGTTCGCGGCTGCCGTGTTCGAGATTGGCGTCTGGCAAGCCGATCTGGACGACATGCGTGAGTTGGTCGGCCGCGTTCAGGCACTCGGCCACGGCGCTGCCCGCACCGCCCATGACGACGTTCTCTTCGACGGTGATAAGGCAGCGGTGGGTGGCTGCCATGTTGTGCACGAGTGCGTCATCGAGGGGTTTGATGAAGCGCATGTTCACCAAGGTGAGGTCGAGGGCTTCGGCGATCTCGGTGACGGCTTCGACCATGGTGCCGAACGCGAGCAGGGCGACGTCGCGGCCCTTGCGGCGGATTTCTGCAAGGCCCATGGGCAGCGCGTCGAGCGAGGCTTCGATGTCGACACCCGGCCCCTTGCCGCGCGGGTAGCGCACGGCGGCCGGGCCGTCGTGTTGCCAACAGGTCGACAGCAGTTGGCGGCACTCGTTCTCATCGGCAGGCGCTGCGATCACGAGGTTGGGGATGGCCCGCAGGAAGCTCAGATCGAAGGCGCCGGCGTGTGTGGGGCCGTCCGGGCCGACGACGCCGGCACGGTCGATGGCGAAGGTCACATCGAGGTTTTGCAGGGCGACGTCGTGGATCAATTGATCGTAGGCGCGTTGCAGAAACGTCGAGTAGATCGCGACCACCGGCTTCTGCCCCTCGCAGGCGAGCCCGGCTGCAAAGGTGACGGCGTGCTGTTCGGCAATGGCGACGTCGAAGTAGCGGTCGGGAAACCGCTGCTCGAAGGTCACCATGCCCGAGCCCTCGCGCATGGCAGGTGTGATGCCGACCAAGCGGGTGTCGGCCGCTGCCTGATCGCACAACCACTCGCCGAAGACCTGGGTGTAGGTGGGGCTGTTCGACCCGCCGCCGCTGGTGAGGGCTTTACCGGTTGTCGGGTCGAAGGGCCCGGTTGCGTGCAGCGCGAGTGGGTCGCGTTCGGCCGGGGCGTAGCCTTTGCCTTTGCGGGTTATCGCGTGCAGAAAGACCGGGCCTTTCTGATCGCGCAGATTGCGCAACACCGGCACCAGTGAGGAGAGGTCGTGCCCATCGACTGGCCCGTAGTATGTGAAGCCGAGTTCTTCGAACAGGGTGCCTGGTGCGACAATGCCTTTGACATGCTCTTCGGCGCGTTTGGCGATCTCGGCGAAGGGGCCGGGGAGCGATTCGAGCACGCGCTTGCCGCCTTCGCGGGCGCCGGTGAAGGTCGGACCCGAGAGCACGCGCGTGAGCGATTGGTTGAGTCCGCCGACGTTCGGCGAAATCGACATGTCGTTGTCGTTGAGGATAACGAGCAGGTCGGTATCGAGGTTGCCCGCGTGGTTCAGTGCCTCGTAGGCAAGTCCGGCCGTGATCGCACCGTCGCCGATCACGGCCACGCTGCGTCGGCCGTCACCGTGTTGTTGGGCCGCGACCGCCATGCCGAGGGCTGCGCTGATCGAGGTACTGCTGTGACCGACACCGAAGGTGTCGTACTCACTTTCCTTGCGGCTCGGGAAGCCGGCGAGACCGCCTTGTTGGCGCAGGCCGCCCATGGCGCCACGGCGCCCGGTGAGCATCTTGTGCGGGTAACTCTGGTGACCGACGTCCCACACGATGCGATCTCGCGGCGTGTTGAAGATGTAGTGCAATGCGACAGTGAGCTCGACGGTTCCGAGGCTTGCGCCGAGGTGACCACCGGTCTCGGCCACACACTCGACCAGGCACTGGCGCAATTCGGCGGCGACGGCGGGCAGTTGCGACTCGGGCAGTTTGCGCAGGTCGGCGGGGCAGTCGATGTCACCGAGGGTCGGGAATCGGTCGGTCATGGTGTGGCGTCGAATTGGTGGGCCGGAATCATTGAGTGTGGCTCAAGCAGATACAAACGATTGTACAGTTCGCGGATCAGTAGGCGCGCGCGACGGCGTATTCGAGCAGGGCGTGCAGCGCCGGCGATGGGCAATCCAGGGTGCCGAGCGCCGCGCGTCCATCTTGTTGGGCCTTGCGCGCTTCGGCACGCGCGCCGTCAACACCCAGAAGCGAGCAGTACGTGGGTTTGCCGTGCGCGGCGTCGGCCCCCTGACGTTTGCCGAGTGTCGCGGTGTCGGCGGTGACGTCGAGGATGTCATCGGCAATCTGAAACGCGAGTCCGAGGGCGTCGCTGTAGCGGCGTAGTGCCGCGAGGGTGGTGGGGTTCGTCCCGGCTGCCAGCGCGCCGAGGGTGACCGACGCGTTGATCAGAGCGCCGGTCTTGAGGCGGTGCATCAGCTGGAGTTCGGCGAGATCGAGCGTCTGATCGACTGCCGCGAGGTCGATGGCTTGTCCGCCGACCATGCCGGCCGCGCCACTGTGTTCTGCCAGACAGGAGATCATGTCCAGCCGCGCGCGCTCGGTGTTGTGAACGTCACCCGACAACACACTGAAAGCGTTGGCCTGCAAGGCGTCGCCCGCGAGAATCGCTGTGGCCTCGTCATACCGGATGTGGACTGTGGGCTGACCGCGGCGCAGATCGTCGTCGTCCATCGCGGGCAGGTCGTCGTGAACCAGCGAGTAGGCGTGGATCATCTCGATTGCCGCGGCCGGTGCGTCCAGCGCCGCTTCGAGCGCGCCCAGTGTATCGCCAGTGGCGTAAACCAAGGCTGGCCGCATGCGCTTGCCCCCGGCAGACACGGCGTATTGCATCGCCTCACAGAGCTGATTCGTAGCCTTGAGCGGGGTTGCCATGCGGGCAGCGATAGCGTTATCGGCTCGGCTGCGCCACGACATCAGTGCCGTCTCGAGGTCGAACTCGACCGTGTCCGTCGCAGTGTGGTTCTCAGTCACGGTCGGGTGTGGCGTCAGCCTGCGCGCCGGGATCGAGTTCAGCCAACTCGCCGGTGTCGAGCAGCACCTGAACCTTTTGTTCGATGTCGGTCAGCGATTGTTTGCAATGCCGCGCAAGCGCGACGCCGTGTTCGAAATCTGCGAGGGCACTCTCGAGCGGCTGCTCACCAGATTCGATTTTTTCGACCACGGCTTCGAGGGCATCCAGTGCGTCCTGAAACGGCATCGACTTCTTGATCGATTTGCTCACGGGGTTGCCTGTGCTGGAAAAATGACGATGGTATCAGCCTGCCATCGACTCCGCGATGCCGCAATGCGCCGTGTGTTGCGCAGTGCGAACTTCGCGATGTGCTCAGCTTCGGGGAGGTGGGGTGGTGATAGTGGGCAGGGTCAAGCGTGCGAGGGTTCCGACGGCAGCGGGTTCGAGCGTCAGTGTACCGCCGACCAGTTTCGCGATCTGGTTGCTGATTGGCAGCCCCATGCCCATGCCGTCGGGTTTGGTTGTAAACAGAGGATCAAACAGTTGCCGTGCCTCTTCGCTCGTCACACCGAGACCGCGATCGCGAACCGTAATGTGCACCAGCGATTCGTCGCCCGCCGAGACGGCCACATCGATCCGGGATGAATCCGGGTCGACGACGGAATGTGACGTAGAGGTACTCAGCGCCGCATGTGCCGCATTCTCGATGAGGTTTCGCAGAATCTGTTCGATCTTGAACGGCTCGATGTCGCAGTACACCGCGACTGCAGCCGGTTCGAATTTCAGCGATATGCCGTTCGGCGGTTCGAACTGTTGGATATACCCTTCGAGCCAGGCGTTGATCTCGGTGGCTTCGGTGCGCGTGTTGTCGCCCAGGGCAATATCGCGGGACATTTCCAGCAACCGGCTGCAACGCTCTGCGTTGTCGTCCATGCGCTGCAACAGTTGGCGCAAATCCGGATGGGCATCTTTCAATTGCAGCGTGAGCAACTTGGTCGACGCGCGCACCACCGCCAGCGGATTTCTGACTTCGTGCACGACGGTGCCGAACTGTGCGCCGAGGGTTGCCATGGGCTGCTGCGACGCGAGTGCTTTGCGCAGCGCAGCGTTCTCCTGTTCCAACGCGCGAACGTCCGCTGGAGTCGAGGTTCGCAATGCGGCTGCTGCCTCGTTCAGCATGGCGGCAATCGACCTGGCCGGGTGTTGTGCGGGTTCGCCGTCGTGCTCCGGAGCCAAGGCCCGGGCTGATCGAAACGCGGTGGCGCGCCGCGTCTCCGAGGCCAGGCTGTCGAGGTGTCGCCCGATGCGGTAGTGGAA
>CALDHJ010000599.1 GCA_937941555.1 uncultured Granulosicoccaceae bacterium
TCGGCCGACTCGACGAAGAGACGGTGCTGCATCGGCTGGGCATGTTGCCAGTTGCCCCGGGCATCGCGGTAGGCCGGCAGTCCCGATGCGACGCTGACACCGGCACCGGTCAGAACCAGTGGTGTGTGTTGGGCAAAAAAACGCCGCAGCCAATCGGCTGCGGCGTCTGGATCGGTCACCCGTTCCCGGGGTGGACCGATGCGGCTGGGGTCGAGCACCCGCGGTGTGCCCGAGGCGGTCAGCCCTGGGTGCCGGTGATCTCGTTTGCGAGTTCGCCGATCACTTCCATCATGCGCGGGTAGGAGCCGGCGATGGAACCGCCGGTCTTGAAACGACCGTCGACCACCACGGACGGCACGCCGGTGAGGCGAAATTTCTGCGCGAGCTTCATCGAGTTCTGAATCTTGCCGCGCACCGCGAAGGACTTCATGGTGCTGAGAAACTTGTCGCGATCGAGGCCGAGGGTCTCGACGAAATCACCGATATCGTCGGGTCGGCGCATGCGGTTCTTGTTCTGGTGAATCTCGTTGAAGAAGGCGTCGTGGAATTGATCGAGCACCCCCATGATCTGGGCCGCGTAGAACGCTTCGGAGTGGATCATCCAACCCTGGTTGAGGGGCGGCGCCTCGCGGCGGAACTCGACGTTGTCGGGTTTGTTGTCGAGCCAGCCGTTGACGGTGGGCTCGGCGGAGTAGCAGTGCGGGCAGCCGTACCAGAAGAACTTGATGACCTCGACCTTGCCGTCGGTGCGCTGGTCACCTGCTAGCGGCAGGGTCTCGTATCCGGTGCCGCCTTCGGCAGCCGCGCCGCCGGCGAAAAACAGGAGCATGGCCGCCAGGCCAGCGCGAAGGGCTTTCAAGTTCATGGGATTCTCCGAGAGTCAATACGTGCGATCTGTGATCGCGCCGTGGGCGAATGGTTCAAATAGCGATTTTTGTTCCGCGAGGGCCTGCAGGGGGGGGCAGGCCAGGCGCAGCCTGCACGGTGCGGCCCGCCCACCCGGCCAGCGCAGACAGCGCTGGCCATGAGGTCCACCGGGGTGATCTGGCCTCAGAGTTCGCCGTAGGAGTGCAGGCCTGACAGGAACATGTTGACGCCAAGGAAGGCGAACAGGGTGATGAAGAGGCCGATGATCGACCACCACGCCATGTGGGCGCCGCGCCAACCCTTGGTCAGGCGCAAGTGCAGCCAGGCGGCGTAGTTCAGCCAGACAATCAGGGCCCAGGTTTCCTTGGGGTCCCATGACCAGTAGCCGCCCCAGGCCTCGGCGGCCCACATCGCACCGAGCACCGTGGCGATGGTGAAGAAGGCAAAGCCGAGCGCAATCGCCTTGTAGGTGATGTCGTCGAGTAGCTCCGTGTCGGGCAGGCGGCTTGGCAGACCTTTGCGGTCGCGCCGGTCGCGTAGCAGCCAGGCGACCGACAGCATCGCCGCGAGGGCAAACGCGCCGTAGCCCACGAAATTGGCCGGCACGTGGATCTTCATCCAGTAGCTTTGCAGTGCGGGCACCAGCGGCTGGATTTCGTGCGCGCCGCGGTCGAAGGTGTACCAGAGGATGAAGCCCACCGCCGCGCTGATCACGAGCAGCGCGAAGCCGCCGGCGCGGCGCGTGCCGCTCTTCTGCTCGTAGTAGAGGTAGAGGAGGGCGGTGATGATGCAGAAGAGGATGAAGACTTCGTACAGGTTGCTGACCGGTATGTGCCCGAAGTCCGGGTGCACAAGGTAGGACTCGCGCCAGCGCACGAAGAGACCAATGAAGCCGAAGCCCGTTGCGACCCAGGTCATCGAGGTGCCTACCCGATCCCAGAAGTCGGAGTTGATGGCCAGACCAAAGAAATAGGAGGCGGTCGCGAGCACGTAGAGTGCGCTCATCCACATCACGGCCTGCTGGCTGGCCAGCAGGTATTTGAGGAAGAAATTGGTCTGCGCGGGTTCGAGCGAGTCGCCATAGAGCCAGATGGCAAAGAGGCTCAGCACGCCGACAGCGATGGAGAAGGGGATCATCGGGCGCCAGGCCCAGCCGAGCCACGCCAGACACACCGCCGTGCCGATCAGGATGCCGATTTCGTAGCCGTCCATAACCGCGCCGTAGAGGCTCAGGGTGTTGAACGACAGCACGACCAGTGCGACGGCCCACAGCCAGTCGAGTGGCCCGAGCCGTTTGAGCAGCGGTTTTTGTTCGAATTCCGCCAGTAAAGAGTCTTGAGAAGTGCTCATGTCGCATCCCCTTGGGTGTTGGGTTGTGCTGTGTGGGCTTCGAGCCCGGCCGACAGCACGGCAAATTCGTGATCAAAAGCGGCGCGGTCACGCTCGGGCACACCGGAAAATGCAACCTGCTGTCTGCCGGAGTCGTCGCGCTGCACGGACAACCAGAGCCGCCGTTGCTGAACATAAAACTGCAAGAACACACCGATCATCAAGAGCGTAGACCCGAAATACACCACGGCCTTGCCGGGCGATTTCGCGATCTGCAAACCGGTGGACTCACGGTGGGTGAAGTTGGTCAGTTGCAGGTAGAAGGGCGCGCCGTAGACCGACAAGCCGTTCAGGGCGTTGATCGCGTTCTCAAGCCAGCGCTCGTCGAATTCATCGGGTGCGAAGATGCCCTCGGCCGCCAGCACATCGAGGTAGCTGATGGTGAGGATGCGTTGCAGCACCCGTAGGTAGGCCTCGCGCACCGTGTCGCGCTGCACTTCGGGCACGCGCGACTCGATGTCAGCTTCAACCCCGGCGAAGCCGCGCTCGAGAAATATCGGCACCAGCGTGCTCATGGTGTCGGCCATCTCGAGTTGCTCGGTGCTCGCGCTCTCGGCCTGTTCGCCGAGGACCGCCACGCGCACGATGCGGCGCATGGCATCGGTGCTTTGCAGGGTTGCGACGAGGTTCATCAGGCGACCCGGCCCGCCGGCCTTGTCGGCCGGGATATGCAGGTATTCGAATTCCTCGGCGACGCTGGCGCGCCGACCGCTGAGCAAGGTCGACACG
>CALDHJ010000600.1 GCA_937941555.1 uncultured Granulosicoccaceae bacterium
CCAGCCGCTGGCCGAGGATCACACCGTCGGCCTTGAGCCGCTGCACGCGCCGCCAGCACGGCGATGTCGACAGGTTGACGGCCAGGGCGAGGTCATTGATCGAGGTGTCGGGGGCTGACTGCAAATGGCTAAGGATTCGCCAGTCGGTCGGGTCCAGTTTTGGCATGGATACACACATATTCTGTTTGAATTGGAAAATATTACCCCAAATCGCGATATTTGAGGCATATAAGGAATCATATTGCCTGCCGCTAGCTTCTAGGATGTCTCTCATTGCACACCTTTGCTGACGCTGTTGAGGAGAGAGTTCGTGGTTGCACACGCCAACAAGGTCGATACCCCGTCTGATCTGTCGATCCCGGCCGCGCGATTCGCGCCCGAGTCGACGCGGGTCCTGCTCAACGGCACCCACGCCGCTATCCGACTGCTGCTCGAACAGGCGGCGCGCGACGCCGGCGCCGGCCTCAAGACCGGTGGCTACGTCAGCGGCTACCGTGGTTCCCCGGTGTCGAGTCTCGATCTCGAGATCCAGCGGCAGGCCGCGCGGTGCCGGGATGCCAACATCCATTTCAATCCCGGCGTCAACGAAGAGCTCGCCGCGACGGCGGTCTGGGGCAGTCAGCAGGCGAGCTGGGCCGAGAGCGCCACCGTGTCCGGGGTGTTCGGGCTCTGGTACGGCAAGGGCCCGGGCGTTGACCGGTGTGGCGATGTTTTCAAGCACGGCAACTACAGCGGCACCGCGGAACACGGCGGTGTCATCGCGCTGGCGGGCGACGACGCGCAGGCGAAATCGTCTGTCTGGGCCAGCCAGAGCGATTACGCCTTTATCGATGCCGAAATGCCGGTGTTGTCACCGGCGTCGGTCGCGGATGTGATCGAGCTGGGGCTGCTCGGCTATGCGATGTCACGCTACACCGGACTCTGGATCGGCCTGCTCGGCCATACCGACGTCCTGGATACCACTGAAAGCGTGGTGCTCGAGCAGGTGCGCCCGCGCATTGTGCTGCCCGATGGGCCAACGCCCCGGTCGGTGACCAATCTCAATCGACCGGCCGACCTGTCCCTTCGTCACGAAGCTGAGGTGCTGCTGCGCGAACTCAAGCTGCCCGCCGCGCGGGCCTTCTCACGGGCCAACGCCATCAACCGCGTCGTCGTCGAACCACGGCGCACGCAGGTATCCCTGGTCGGCGTGGGTCAGGCCTTCACCGTTTTGCAAGACTGTCTTGAGACACTCGGCTTTGGCGCAGAGCGCTTGCGCGAGCACGGCGTGCGCGTGTGCCAGGTGCGCATGCCCTGGCCACTCGATGCGGCTGATGTTGCGGACTTTGTTGCCGACAGCGAATCGGTTCTCGTGGTCGAGCACAAGCGGCCGCTGGTTGAAAATCAATTGCTGACGCACGCCTACCGATTGCCGGGCCGTGCGCAGGTGTTTGGTAAAAGCGATGCAGACGGTGCGCCGCTGCTGCCGCAAAGCGGGCAGCTTGATGCAGCGCAGGTGCTGACAGCGCTCGAGCGTGTCCTGCCCGCCGAACTCTGGGACAGCATGGCGCGCGGCATCGCCGCGCGGTGGCGCGAGAGTCGGTCGGCCGATGTCGGCGATGTGCCGTCGCGCACCCCGTTTTTCTGCTCCGGTTGCCCGCACAACAGCAGCACGCAGGTGGCGCCCGGACAACGCGTCATGGCCGGTGTCGGTTGCCATGTCATGGCCGAGACCATGGGGCGCACCACGGAGAGCCTGACGCAGATGGGTGGCGAAGGCGTCACCTGGCTTGGCATGTCGGCGTTCAACCCGGGTGACCATGTCACAGCCAACCTCGGCGACGGCACCTTCTACCATTCCGGCAGTCTTGCGATCCGTGCAGCGGTGGCGGCCCAGGTGCCGATCACCTACAAGCTCTTATACAACGACGCGGTCGCGATGACCGGTGGGCAGGTGGTAGACGGCCCGCTGACGGTTGCGCGGGCGATCGAGCTGATCCGCGCCGAGGGTGTTGAGCGCATCGAACTTGTCAGCGACGAGCCCGAGCAATGGAACCGGTCCGGCATGACAGCCGGATTGAGCGTGTTGCCGCGTGATGAACTCGCCGACGTCGAGGCACGACTGAAAGCCGAGGGCGGCGTGTCTGTGATCGTCTTCCTGCAAACCTGTGCGACGGAAAAGCGAAGACAACGCAAGCGCGGAACCCGCGAGCAGGCGCCGAGAAAGCTCTGGATCAACCCCGAAGTCTGCGAGGGCTGCGGTGATTGCACTGCCGTGAGCAACTGCCTGTCGGTTGAGCCGCTCGCAACATCACTTGGCACCAAGCGCCGGATCAATCCGCAAAGTTGCAATGACGATTACCGCTGTGCCGATGGCTTCTGCCCGTCGTTTGTCGCCGTCGAAGGCGCAACTCCGCTGGCGGCGACCCTCGCGGCCCTGCCGGCGGTTGAGCTGCCAACCCCGGAGGTTGCCGCGCTCGGCGACGGGGTGAACATCGCGCTGATGGGCATTGGCGGCCTGGGTATCACGACAACGGCCGCGGTCCTCTCGGCTGCAGCGCACCTCGACGGGTTACCGAACCATTCACTTGGCATGGCGGGTCTTGCTCAGAAGGGCGGGCCGGTGAGCGCGCAGACGCGCCTCGGCGGGTCGGCGCCGATCGGCAGACTGCAACCGGGCAGTGCGCACGTCGTGATCGCGGCTGATCTCGTCAGCGCCGTCGCGGCGAGCAATCTGGCTCTCTACCACAACGACCGGACGCTTTTTATCGCGAACGAGGCGGTTGCGCCCACGGCCGGCCAACTGACGGGCGCCCAATCAGGCGTCTCCGGCGAGTCATTGATGACGCGCGTGGCGCCGCTTGTTCAGACTGCCCAGTCGCTCGACGCCGATTTTCTCGCAACCCACTACCTTGGCGATGCGGTGTTGGCGAATACCGTGCTGTTGGGTGCCGCCTTGCAACGCGGTGCGCTGCCGGTACGGCTCGAATCGGTTGAACAGGCCATCCGCGACAACGGTGCCGCGGTCGACAAAAACCTGCAGGCATTGTTGCTTGGCCGGATCAGTGTGGTGGCGCCCGCAGCACTCGCACAGCGTGATGCGCCGGTTGTGCAGGATGCCAACGCCGGTGGGCGCGTGGAGCGCCTCGCGCAAAAACTGGTGGCCTACGGTGGAAAGGGCCTGGCGCGCCGCTACCGCAGTCACCTTCAGCCGCTGATCGATGCCGGCGCGGAAGACGCAGCCTTTGGTGCAGCGATGCAGTTGTACCGGCTCATGGCGACCAAAGACGAGTACGAGGTGGCACGCTTGCACAGCGCACCCTCAGCAGCGGCCGCACGCGAAGCGGCCGTTGGCGCCGGTGGGCGCTTGTCGGTCTACCTTGCACCCCCGGGCCTCACGCCGTCGAAAAACGGCGTACCCCGAAAAATGCGTTTTGGCGGCTGGGTGTTTCCGCTCTTGCGCGGTCTGCAACACCTGCGTGTGTTGCGTGGCACCTGGTTCGATCCCTTCGGGTTCAGCGCCGAGCGTCGCGAGGCGAAAGAATTGCTCACGCTCTACTGTGAGGATCTCGAGCTGGCAGCCGACGCCTGTCGCGAAGGCCGGGTGCGTTGGGCGGCGGAGCTGTTGCGCTGGCCGCAAGGCGTCAAGGGCTATGGCCACGTGCGCGCAGCCAAGGCGGTCGAAGCGCGCAAACGGCGTTCCCTGTTCCACGGCGGGGCGGCCCCGCAGACGGTGCGTGCCGACACACAAAGGGCGGCCGCCAACACCGAGATCGGCCCGACCGACTCCCGCTCGGCGAGCTGAGCAGCGTCAGGCGGCGATCTGAGGGGATTGCGGTCCCTGGTCGACGTCGACGGTGCGTGTGTGGGCCCAGTCGCGCAGTGCCGTGATGGCCTCGCGCCTGAGCACCGACAGCGGTTGCGTGAGACTGAGCTCACGCAGGACATCGACGGTTTGCAGCGTGTTGCCAGAGCGCACGTTGTAACTTGCGGCAATTACGGCCTGTTCGATTTCCGCCCCCGAGAAGCCGTCGCTGCCACGGGCGATCGCATTGAGGTCGAAGTGCTCGACATCAACCGCGCGGCGGGTGAGGACTGATCGGGTGATTTCTTCGCGTGCCTGCTGCGTTGGAAGGTCGACAAAGAACACTTCGTCGAGCCGGCCCTTGCGCATGATTTCGGGCGGCAGGCGCTGGACGTCGTTGGCCGTTGCGACGATGAACACCCCGTTGGTGTTCTCCTGCATCCACGACAGCAGCGTGCCGAGCACGCGCTGTGACGCGCCGGTGGTGTCGTTGGTGCCGCTGATGGCTTTCTCGATTTCATCAATCCACAACACGCAGGGCGCGAGCACGTCTGCGCTGCGCAACATCTCGCGGATATTGCGCTCACTCTCGCCGATGAACTTGTTGAATATTGCGCCGATGTCGAAGCGGATTAGCGGCACCCCGATCTGTCCGGCGATGGCACGCGCGCACAGGCTCTTTCCGCAACCCTGGACCCCGAGCAGCATGAGTCCCTTGGGGCGGTCGCCTGTTTGCTCGGTGCCGAGGATCGCGCTCCGGCGCTTGTCGATCCACGTTTTCAGGTAGCGGAACCCGCCGATGTCGTCGAACGACCGGGTGTCGTACTCGAAAGAGAGCGCACCGCCCTGGTTGATCAGTTCGTACTTCGCGCGCATGACGTCGGCGACATCTGACTGCGTGATGGCGTTGTCGGTCTGAATGGCATTTCGAACCAGCCGTTCGGCGTCGGTGTAGGTGACACCGGTGAGATTTCGCACCAACAGCGCCTGCGCCTTCGGATCGATCGCGACCTCGCGGGTCTTGTGGCGGATGGTGTGCAGTTTGGCCTCGCGCTCGATCAGCGTTTCGATGTGGTCGGCAGAGGGCAGCGACACCGTGAACGGCATGCTCAGTTTCTGGATTTCCGCCGGCACCGGCACGGTGTGGCCCAGCAGCGCGATCTTGTTGCCGGTTTGGCTGCTCGCGTGGGCAAATTCCTTGAGCTGCCTGACAACGCGCGGGCATTCGAGATAGGGGTGAAAATCCAGCAGCACCAACATCGTCTGGCTCAGGCGCTTCGCCGCGGATTCGAGTGCCTCGCGCGGGTCGCGGTCGGGAATCTCCGTCTGCGGTGCGTCGCTGTCGCGCAGAGACAGCGGCCTCGCCGAGAACGCCGTGGTCTTCAGCGCGTCGAACCCCGAGGCGATCGACCAGCGCTGTGCCTGCAGGGCACAGTCGCCAGCCGCGTGGGCGAGCAACTTGAGACAGCGCTCTTCTTCGTCGCTTTCGAGCACCACAATCGGAAAATGGGAATGCAACAGCTGCCCCAGCTGTTCGACATCGGATTTCTGCATGCTGCTGCCCCTGCGACCGGTTTGGGGACCTTATCGGCCTGTCACACGGCAGTTTGAGGGGCGTGTTGCGGGATCAATAGGGCCCGTTGTCGCCCGCCGGGTCCGGGCTATCGGCTGCGGCGAATCGGGAGGCGAGTTCGCGCACGGCCTTGCCGTAGCAGGTGATGTCGGTGCCGACGCCGACGAAGGTCGCGCCGAGTGCGATGTAGTGTTCGGCGTGGTGCTGGGTGCCGGTGAGGATGCCGGCGAATTTTCCGGTCGCGAGAATCCGCTTGATGGCCGCGTCGATATAGGCCATCGGTTCGGGCTCGAACGGCCGCCCGAGGTAGCCGATGTCGGCCGAGAGGTCCGCTGGCCCGATGAAGAGGCCGTCCACCCCGTCAACCGCGGCAATCGCCTCGATGTTGTCCACAGCCTTGGCGCATTCGATTTGCATGATGTTGCAAATCTGATCGTTGGCGGTGGTGAGGTAGTCTGGAATGGCGTTGAAGTGGGAGGCGCGCGCGAGCGCCGCGCCCACGCCGCGCACACCCTCTGGCGGGTAGCGTGTTGCCGCGACCAGTTCTGCCGCTTGCTCAGCGGT